>CAIUDS010000709.1 GCA_903897985.1 uncultured delta proteobacterium | reverse complement strand
TTTTAATTTTGTGATCAATCCAAGCCATGCAAATAATCTTAAGCATGTTTCCTGTTTGTCTATTCCTTGCCACTGTTTTTTTATCCATAATTTAAATGTTAGCCGCTTTGCGCCTGATAATCAATCGCCTCATTCCCTTCCCATTTTGACCATCGCCTGACCGGGATAGTTCCGCTAGGGCCGCGCGAAATTTTTGACAAAACCCTTGAAAGCTGGTCTGATGATGGAAATCGAAAGGGGAACCGCGAAATGAACAAGATGACTCTGCTGTTATTTGCGCTGGCCAAAGGGCTGAAATTCACGGCCTGGCGGAGCGGGGAATTCCGGAAAAAATTACAAGAAATGGATATGGTGCTCCAAATCCGGACCGTCAGCGGTTCCACCGCCCGGTATTATGTTTTCAGCGGCGGCGAGGTTTTCTCGAAGAAAGGCATTCACCCGCGGCCCGGCGTGGCTTTGATCTGGAAGGATGAGGCGGTCGGGTTCAAAACCATGACCAATAAAGACCCGAAAGCGCTCTTCACCGCGATCCAACAGGGCAACCTCAAGATCGAGGGCAAGGCCGAGCAGGCCATGTGGTTCGCCGCGGTGGTCATGATGATGGTCAAGGGAGGCAAGGCGCCCAAAGCCTGACCCTATCATCCCGGCCATCAGCCATAATCCAGGAACGAAGAGCGAAGAATAGAAAGCCGCTTGGGGCTTGGCTATTTTATAAGCGAATCAAAGAGGTCCAGATAGCGGGAAGACAGCGCCTGATCGAATCGGCCCAGCCAGGAACGGATATATTTTAAGTCCATTTTTTTTTGCTTGAGCAAAATGCCTTGGGCGTCCTCCAAATCGCGGGGCCGGCCGGCAACGATTTTATGTATGATCACATCCTCGGCCGCGGCGAAACAGACCTTGTGGGTATGGACCTGGATCTTCCGGGCCCGTTTCAAGGCTTGGGACTCGTATGGGGAAATGGAAAAGATTATGTCCACCCGCGCCCCGGTTTGGGCATGGCCGGCCGGGAGCACCATGGTTTTTTCCACGAATTTTCGGGGATCTTTGGGCAGGGGGCTCAACTCCAGTTTTTTCAACAGCTTGAGGATTCTGGGGAGTCCCTCCGGGGCCAGGCCGATGGTCACATCAATATCCCGAGTAAGGCGCGGCTCACCATAGGCCAGGACCGCCTGTCCGCCGATGAGCATATATGGAATTTTTTCGGCCTGGAAAGCGCGGGCCAACTTTTCGAGCAGATCAGACAGTGTTGATGATTTTGGCGATTTCAATGTCAACCTCAATCCCCTCCATAGGGTCTTTGGGCGGCCAAGCCTTGAGCTTCCGGGCCAGTTCCATCAGCTCCTCAAAAATCCGCAGGTTCCGCCGGTAGTCCGCGGGAGATTGCCGGAGCCTTTCCTCCTCCCACGCCCGCAGGTATTTGGCATCCTTGATCATCTTTGATTATATTAGCCTGATTGCGGGGCCGGGGCAACCGGGGAGGCCGCTCAAATCTCGAAGCGCCGAGCTCAAATTTCAAAAGCAAGGCATAAAATTAGACACCTTCAGGCGCCCAGCCGCAGGCGCAACTGGTTTAATACCCCGTCCTGTTTTGAGGCAAGCTCTTTGCCCGCCAGTTTGACCCGCGAAAGCACCTCCCGCGCCTCCCGATCGCCGATCTTTCCGAGCAGGTCCAGCGCCGCGAGCTTGGGCTTGTCCGCCTGATCGGCTGATCCGGAAAACCTCTTGCGCATCCGATGCCCAAAGCCCTCGCCCTCGGAAACCAGATCCAATAGCTGGTCCTGCAGGATTTTTCGCTCCGGCTCAGCCTCGGGCAGGTTTTTTCCCAGTTCCAAAAGGGCCTGAACCCGGAGTCCGGGTTCGGTGTCTTCGCCAAAAGCAAGCTGACCCAGTTTTTGTTTGAGTTCCGGTTTCTTTTTGGCAAAGAACCCGAGCGCCGCGACCGCTCTTTTTTTAACTCCCAGGTCCGGGTCGGAAAGAAGCTGCTCCACCGGTCCCGCCGCTTCCAGTTCCAAGACCCTGACCAGGGCTGAGATGGCCTCGGCGCGGAGTTCGGGCCGGGAGTGTTTGAGGAACGGCCGGATCAACTCGGCATCCGGTTTGTTTTTGGTCCGGCCGATGGCTTCGAGCGCGAGGATTTGGAGGTTGGCCGGCTTGGCCGGATCTTTGAGAATGCCGCGCAGCCGTTCAATGGATTTGGGTCCG
>CAIUDS010000708.1 GCA_903897985.1 uncultured delta proteobacterium | reverse complement strand
TGGTATTCTGGTACCAGAATACCAGATTAAGCGGTTTTGTCCAGGGCTTGCGCGGACCGGAGTCTTGGAGTGTCCGGCGCAATACGCGGGATCCGCGGCGCCGCCGCCGCTTTGAGAAATCGCGGCAAAACTTAGCGGCGCATTATCCGGCTTCGAGGCGGAAACTCGCTCTTGCGCCAAAGGGGGACGAGGGCGCACGAAAAACCGGGGGCGGGCAGGCCCCCAACCCTGACCGCCTAACACTTTTCTAAAAAGACTTTGTCCATCAAGCCCTTATCTGATTCTGGTATTCTGGTACCAGAATACCAGAATGAGAGATTTTGTCCGGGACTTGGGAGCTGATCCGCGAGCGGAAGGTCTTGGGAGGCGGCGGATACGCGCATTAAAAACCGGGAGCTGGCTGGCCAGCTTTGGCTCTGGCCATTTCTCGAAAGATATGCTAGAAATAGGATGAAACATGAGCGAGGTGGATCAGCAAACCTGCGTTCGGCCGCAGGGCGAATTCCAAAAAAGCGTCTCCGGTCTGCCCGAAGTCCTGGTCACGCGCCGGATTCCGGAAGCGGGACTGGAACTGGTCGCGGAGCAATGCCGGGTGCGGCGGTGGGACGAGGACCGGCCGATCCCGCGCGATCGCTTGCTCAAGCTGTGCGAGGGGGTTGAGGGCATCCTCTGCCTGCTCACCGACCGGATTGACCGCGAGGTGATGGTCCGGGCCGGGCCGAAGCTCAAAGTGATCTCGGTCATGGCGGTCGGGTACGACAATGTTGATTTGGCCGAGGCCGGCCGCCGGGGGATCGTGGTCGGCAACACCCCGGGCGTTTTGACCGAGGCCACCGCGGATTTGACCTGGGCGCTGATCCTGGCGGTTTCGAGAAAGATCGTGGAGGGCGACCGGATCATGCGCTCGGGCCGTTTCAGCGGCTGGGCGCCCATGCTGCTTCTGGGCGCGGACTTCGCCGGCCGCACCCTCGGGATCGTGGGCATGGGCAGGATCGGGAAGGCGGTGGCGAAACGGGCGCTCGGGTTTGGGATGCATGTGATTTACTTTGATCCGCAGCGGCTGGAGCCGGCGCTCGAACAGGAACTCCATGCCCAATATGTGCCGTTGCACGAGTTGATCGCCAAGGCAGACTTTGTCTGCCTCCATTGTCCGCTTACCGAACAGACCCATCATCTGATCGGCGAACGGGAACTCTCGATGATGAAGCCGGGCGCGTATTTGGTCAATGTCTCGCGCGGGCCGGTGGTGGACGAGCAAGCCTTGACGACCGCGCTCCGGCAGGGAAGGATCGCGGGCGCGGCGCTGGATGTTTATGAGCATGAGCCGCTGCTCGCGCCCGGGCTTGTCGAACTGAACAATGTCGTGCTCGCGCCGCACCTGGGCAGCGCCTCGATCGAGACTCGAAACAAAATGGCGGTGATGGCCGCGCGCAATTTATTGGCCGGCATCTCCGGCCGCGTCCCGCCCTATTGCGTGAATCCGCCGGCTCGCAAAGGCTGAAAGCGCCGATCTCGAGTCCTGGAGGACCGATTGCGAAGCCTTCTTCTCATTGTCCGGGGAATCCCGTCTGCCAAAGCCTCCATTATTATAGAAACTATATGTGATTTTCAGAGTCTTAAATAGATTGGAGAGAGACGCAATCCTCAAGGACCACAGCTAATCGGGCTTAAAAGGGGAGATTAAAATGAAGAAAGCGTTCCGGAAGGCTAGCTGGACCGTCCTTGCTGTTCTGCCCATTATCCTGGCCCTGAGCGGCTGCGGCACATCCAATCCCAATTCCTCTGGCCCCAACACCACCACCCTGCAGCCGGTGGCAATCAATTTGATGCAAGAGATCCCGAAGTCCAGCGCGCGGTTTGCGGTGCTGGGCGATTGCCGCAACGGCATGGATATTTTGGGGAAACTGGAACAGGACATCCGCGAGATCCGGCCGAAAGCGGACCTGGCGGTGCTGGTGGGGGACATGATTGATACCCCCGGCGATCAATCGCAATGGGAGGACTTTCAGGATACCGCGGCGCAGTTGACCGGGGCTATGCCCCTGTATCCGGTGATCGGGAACCACGATGTGGATGACGACGCCAGCCAGGCCGTCTATCTGCAGCAATTCCCCCAACTCAAGGGCCAGTTCTATTACGAGTTCGAACAGGGCGACATCCTGTTTGTGGTCCTGGACAGCGAAATGGTAGGCACCACCGGCAAGGTTGACTACGCTCAAGACCGCTGGCTGGACGACCTCCTTGCCGCCAAAGGAGCATCTTACCGCTACCGGATCGCGTTCGTGCACCGGCCGCTCTACCCGACCGACGGGAGCGTGGGGAGTTCCCTGGACCAATATCCCGATGAGCGCGATGAACTCAACCGTCTGTTTGTTCAATACCAGGTCAATCCGGTGTTTGTCGGGCACGAGCACATTTACGACCGCCGAGAAGTCGGACCGGTCACCTATATCACCACCGGCGGCGCCGGTGCGGTCCTGGAAAATGATTCCCGCGCTTTCTATCACTTCGTTTATATCGCAGAAACCGACCGCGGCCTGGAGGGATATGTGTTCACCGTGGACGGCAAAATGAAGGATCATTTTCTGATCAAATAATAATTGCATTAATTGGGGCAATGGCCGCCGTATTTTGACAAAGCCGCGGCTTTTGTCTATTATTATTTAAGGAAACGATTGCGGCTTCGCTAATCGAGCATCCAATTTAATGAACAGGGCGAAGGATCGGAATCAAACTGGGGTGAATGGATTAACATTCCGCCAAGGAGGAGACCATGAACAAGTTTTTATTGGTTCCCGCACTGATCCTGGTCGGGCTGGTTTGGAGTTGCGGGAGCGGCGGCATCAGCGATGAGGCGGGGGATAACCCCGAACCTGATCCATCTTCCGCGCCGCAATCCTCGAAATTTGCAACGGCCAGCAGCAATGCCCTATATAATCCCGTGATTAACCCTGAAAATTTTGTCGAAGGGATCAATAATCCCTATATGACCTGGACCCCGGGCACGACTTTTGTCTATCGCGGTGTTGACAAAGACGGAATCCACCGCATTGAAACCATGGTTACGCATAAGACCAAGAAGATCCTGGGGGTGACTTGCATCGAGGTCCTGGACCGGGACTGGCTGCAAGGGCAACTGGTTGAAGCCACCCGTGATTGGTATGCGCAGGACATCTTCGGGACTGTCTGGTATTTCGGCGAGGCGACCAAAGAATACGAGAACGGCAAAGTGGTCAGCACCGCGGGCTCATGGCTGGCTGGCGTGAACGGGGCTCAGCCCGGGATCGTGATGCTGGGCACGCCGATTCCGGGAATTCCCTACTGGCAGGAATTCCTCTCGGGCGAGGCCGAAGATATGGCCGTGGTGCTGAGCCTGGACGAATCGGTTCAGGTCCCTTACGGGACCTTTGAACACTGCCTGTTGACTGGGGAATGGACGCCATTGGAGCCGAAGGTGGTTGAAAACAAATATTACTGCCTTCCCGTCGGGCAGGTGACGCTTACCCTAACCGCCGCCGGCGGCCACGGTCGAGAAGCCCTGACCGATATTACCCATTAACCTGCGGCATGAGCCATCGGCTAATTCCTGATTCCCTCCCTGTTGCGTGAATCTGGAAGCGCAAGAGCGGGGTTAGGGATTCGGGATTAGGGGTTGGGCAATTCCCAATCCCCCAGCCCCCAACCCCCAGTCCCGTTTCCGCTTGAACCTCCAGGGCCTTCTTCTATAATCAGGCGGTATGAAAGTGCTGATCGTCGGCAGTATCGCCCTGGACTCGATCGAAACGCCCGCGGGGAAAGTTGCCGAGGTTCTCGGCGGAGCGGCAACCTACTCCTCGGTCGCGGCCAGCTTTTTCGCGCCGGTGCAACTGGTCGGGGTGGTGGGAGAGGATTTTCCCAAAAGGCATGAGAAGATTTTCCGGCCGCGGAAAATAGACACGCTCGGGCTCGAGCGCCTGCCGGGCAAGACCTTCCGCTGGGCCGGCAAATATTTCTCCGACCTGAACCAGCGCGAAACCCTGCTCACGGAACTGAATGTCTTCGACAGGTTCTCACCGGTCCTGCCGGAGAGTTATCGGGGCACTAATTACATCTTTCTCGCCAATATCCATCCTGCTTTGCAGCTTAAGGTACTGGACCAGGTGAAATCGCCCAAGCTGATTGTGGCCGACACCATGAACCTCTGGATCGCCACCGCGCTCGAGGATCTGAATAAATTGATCGCTCGCATTGACATCCTGATGCTCAACGACGAGGAAGCCCGAATGCTGACTGGAGAGTATTCCCTGGCCAAGGCCGGGAAAAAATTGTTGGGCCGGGGGCTCCTTGCGGCTGTGATCAAGCGCGGCGAACATGGCGCCACCGTCTTTCACAAGCAGGGGGTGTTCTTCGCGCCGGCCTACCCGCTCGAGGATGTGAAAGACCCGACCGGGGCCGGAGACAGTTTTGCCGGAGGATTCGTGGGATACCTGGCCAGGAGCGGCAAGAAAACTTTTTCCGAAATCAAACGCGCCGCCATCTACGGAAGTGTGCTCGCCAGCTTCACCGTCCAGGAATTCTCCCTCAAACGGCTCCTCTCGATCAAGCCCGTTGACATTGAAAAGCGATTCCGCGAATTTAAAAAGCTCGTCTCGTTCTGAGAAGTAGCCGGCATCCGGGAGTAAATTGGGTCAAGGGCTGCGCGCTTGCCGCGCAGACGCGGATCTTAATGCCCGGTCTGATAGATCACCGGCCGATACCGGGGAGAAGGAATGGGCTTGCCTTCGCGTTTCGCGGCTTTCAGCCAGGCCCGCATCGCTTTCTTGACCTCGGCCAGGGCCCGCTCCG
>CAIUDS010000707.1 GCA_903897985.1 uncultured delta proteobacterium | reverse complement strand
CTCAAATTTCAGTTCTCAGATTGATTCCAAATTGCAAATTTCAAGGCTATAATCACAGGGAAGGCGATCCAAATCGCCCGTGGCGGAGTTTAGGCTTCAAGGTTAGAGGAGCGAGAAAACAAGGAGGCCAAGATGAGCAGGAAAGACTTGGGGTTTTGTGGGATCGGGTTCTGTTTGTTCTTGGGCCTGGCCATGAGTTGCGGGCCGGGGAGCGAATCCGCGAATCAGGCTTCGAGCGAAAATGATTCCGGGTTCGGGATGGCGGCGAGCGCGCAAGGCTCGGGCGTGAACACCAAGATCAGCAAGACCGGCCGGCCGGCCTCGCCCAGCAATTCCACCAGAGCGACCTTCAAGTTCTCCTGCACCGCGGCGCCCTGCACCTTCAAATGCAAGCTGGACTCGAAGGCCTGGACCACATGCGTATCTCCCAAAAAGTATTCCGGGCTGGCCGGAGGGGATCATACTTTCAAGGTGAAAGCCGCCAGTTCCAGCGGCCAGAGCGACCGGACCCCGGCCAGCTATTCCTGGCATATCGAGGATGCCTGGGCCGCGACTTCAACCAAACATGCGCCGGCGGGAAGGAGCAATCTAACCGCAGTCTGGACCGGGACCAAGGCTATTTTCTGGGGCGGAGACTATTACGACGGCGTTGATGAGCATTATTTGAACACGGGTGGAGTCTATGACCCGGCGACCGATTCCTGGGCGGCGACTGCCACGAATAATGCGCCTGCGGGAAGGTATATCCATACCGCAGTCTGGGCTGATACTCAAATGATCGTCTGGGGCGGTTACATCAGCACCGGCACAACCAATACCGGCGGCAAGTATAACCCGGGAACCAACAGCTGGGTTGCACTTGAAACCGCGAATGCCCCCACGGCCCGCTATGGTCAAACTGCGGTGTGGACCGGCTCCGAAATGATCGTTTGGGGTGGATACAGCGGCGGCTACATCAACACCGGCGCCCGCTACGATGGGAATTCCTGGACTCCGAACCCAACCAGTAATGCGCCCACCGCCAGGGGTTACCATACCGCGGTCTGGGCCTCCGGCTTGGCCACCCCGGTGATGATTGTTTGGGGCGGAATTGGGACCGGATCAGTCTATTTTAACGACGGCGGAAGGTATGACCCGAGCGGCAACTCCTGGAGCGCCACCAGTGGCGTAAATGCCCCGGGCATCCGGGACCAGCACACCGCGGTCTGGACCGGGAGCAAGATGATCATTTGGGGCGGGTCATATAATGACGGCGCCTGGCATTATTTGAATACCGGCGGCATCTATGATCCCGTAGGCGATTCCTGGACCGCGACCGCCATTAGCAATGCGCCCGCCGGAAGAAATGGCCATGTGGCAGTCTGGACCGCAGGCGCGCCTGTACCGGTGATGATCGTTTGGGGCGGCAACGATTTGAACACCGGCGGCCGGTATGATTTGGGCGCCGATTCCTGGGCCGCGACCCAGACCATCAATGCCCCGTCTGGAAGGAGCGCTACCTCAGCGGTCTGGGCTGATACTCATATGATCATCTGGGGTGACTCGAATTATTCGACCATTGGCGGAAGGTATTGGCCGTAAAAAGGACTTCTTTCTATCCGATGACGCTCAGGAATTTGAGGACGATTAGAATGAGCATGGCGATGATATAGATCTGCAGAAACAGAAGCGCGAATTTAACGGTTCGGGTTATTTTTATGCGGGACATGATCTTCTCCCCATGGACCAAGGCTCGCGGCCTTAGCAGTTCAATCCTTTCATAATATCCTTGTGTTTGATCACCCCGATCAGGCGGTCATGCGCATCCACCACCGGGATCAGCCGGTAGTGGTATTTTGCGAACAGTTCTTCCAGGTCTTCCTTGGAGTCGTTGGCATCCGCGGTTACCACGACGGCGGCCATCATCTCTCCCAGGGGCTTGGTCTCCGGGGCCAGGATCAGATCCCGCAGGTCAACCACGCCGAGCAGGGTTTTTTCCGGGTCGCTGACGATATAAATGTAGGCCAGGATGTCCGTGTCCGGCTTGAGCGATCGGATCCGGGCCAGGGCCTCGCCCGCGGTGGTTTCTTTGGACATCGCGATGTAACCGGCGGCGGTAAAAGAAATCGCCCGGACTTCGCGGGCGGAAAGGATATGGGCGATTCGATCGCCCTGCTCTTCGCTCAAAAGCGGGATCAGTTCCTGCTGGTCGTCATTGGGCAACACCGAAAACAGGTCCGCCAGTTGGGGGACGGAAAGTTTGGAGAGGATGGCCCGGGCCCGTTCTTTTCTTAAATTGGCGATGAGCTGGCGCTGTGAACGCGGTTCCGCCTCCAGCAAGGTTTCCGCGGCTTTCTCCGAATCCAGGGCGGAAAAGACCGCCTGCTGCTCTTTGCCCGAAAGCATCTCCAGCACATCCGCCAAATCTTCGCCGGGAAGTTCCCGGATCTGCTGGCGGGCGATGGACAAGGACATGACATCCCCGCTCACCGCGTCTTCCAGCGAGAGGGGCTGGACATAGCGCCAGGAAATCAACCGGTCCTGCAAGAGCTGGAACCGCCCCAATCCCAGTCTGCGCAAGAAGCCGTTGAGCGATACATCCACATGGGCGATGATCATGCGGCG
>CAIUDS010000706.1 GCA_903897985.1 uncultured delta proteobacterium | reverse complement strand
CCGGGGAGAGGATCGAGAGTAAGGATTTTTCCGGCTTGGCCGCGGTCTCGCTGGAATGGAAAGGCTTCCATTTCTACAACTGCAATCTTTCGCGCGCCTCGTTCAGCGAGTCGGTTTTAAGCGGTTGCCGGTTCTCGGAATGCAACCTGGCCGGCGCCAATTTCAAGGCCAGCCGCGCGGTGGACTCGGTCTTTTTGAAATGCGATCTGCGCGAAGCCGAGTTCTCGGCCGCGGACCTGGAGGGAACCCAATTTATCGAGAGCCGGCTGCTTTCCGCCAAGCTCTCGCGGCTGGATCTGACCAAGACCGGCTTTGACAAATGCCTGCTCAAGAGCGCGAATCTGCGGACCGCGCGCCTGAAAGAAAAGCAGCTCCTGGGCATGGACTTGGAAGCCGCGGACCTGGGCGAGGTGGATTTTTCCGGCCTGAAATTAAAAGGTCTGAACCTGGCCAAGGCCCGGCTGGACCAGGCCGCGTTCCGGGAGGCCGAGCTTTCCGGGATGGATTTCTCGGAGGCCAACCTCGAGGGCGCGGACTTCAGCAAGACCCTGCTGGAGCGCTGCAAGTTCAATAACGGCAAGCTCCGCGGCGCGCTCTTTGCCGACGCCACCCTGATTGACTGCGAGTTCGGCTCCGCCAATATGATTGATTTCCGGGCCAAGGACAGCAAATGGCGCCGCTGCCGGATGCCCTCGGCCAACCTCTCCAACGCCGAGCTCAAAGGCGCGACCTTCTTCGGAGTGGATTTCTCCCGGGCGCAGATGAACGAGGCCAAACTGGACGACGCGAGCCTGGTCGGGGTTTGCTTCTTCTCGGCGCGTCTGCGCGGGGCCTCGTTCAAGAATGCCGCCATCTCGGCCCCGGATTTCGAGGAGATAGATTTTCCCAAGGCCGACCTGTCCAAACAAAACCTCGCCCGCATTGATTTCAAGGGCGCCAACCTGGAGGAGGCCAACCTGACCGGGACCATTTTGAAATACGCGGACCTGGCCTACGCCCGGCTCCCGCTCGCCAAATTGGTCTCGGCCGACCTGAGCCATGCCAACCTGGCCGGAGCCAACCTTGCCCAAGCCGACCTGACCAAGGCCATGCTCGAACGCGCCAACCTCGACTTCGCGGTCCTGTCCTCGGCCAAGCTCCAGTTCGCCAACCTGGCCAATGCCTCCATGCGCAACACCCATCTGAACAGCGCCGACTTGAGCTCCGCCAACCTCTCCAACGCGGTCCTGGAAGAGGTCGAGTTGAACCAGGCGGTCCTCACCGGCGCCAATGTCAAGGGCGCCCGGATCAAGAAAAAGGAGCGCAAAGCGTTTTGTCCGGAATGCGGGCAGCCTTTGGACAAGACCGGCAAATGCCCGGCCTGCCTGGCCGAGAAAGGCAAGACCGTGGCCTTCGGCCGCTCGTTTGACTTGAGCCCCCTGCTCTTTTTCTTCGCGCTCCTGGCCGGGCCCCTGATCTGGGTCCTGGATTCAACCCTCTATTACGGCGGGGTCGAAAATTTTGCGGTGATCTTCATGGCCAGTCTCGCCGCCGGACTGATCATCAGCGCGCTCGCGCTCATCCTCGGCTTTTCCGGCGAGCGGAAAAATGTCCCCGCGGTCAAAGGCGCCCGGGTGATTTCCATTTTCAATTGCGTGGCCTGGATCGCGGTGGCAATAATCGTCTTGTTCGCGCGGAAGGGGTAGGCCAAGAGATGACGGAAAAAGTTTTGCTCCATGTTTGCTGCGGGCCTTGCGCGCTTTATCCGGTGGCAGCGCTCCGGCGCGAGGGGTTCGACCTGACCGGATTCTTCTTCAATCCCAACATTCATCCTTATCTCGAGCACCAAAGGCGCGCCCAGACCCTGGAACAAGCCGCGGACAAGCTGGGCCTGCGGATGCTTCCCCCGGAGCCCTATCAAATTCAGGACTGGCTCCGCGCGGTTTGTTTCCGCGAGCAAAAACGCTGCGAAATCTGCTATTCCCTGCGCCTCTCCGAGACCGCTCGTCGCGCCCGGCAGGGGAAATTCGATTATTTCTCGACCACCATCCTTTATTCCAAATTCCAAAAGCATGAACTCGCCCGCGAACTCGCCGAGGCCGCGGCTCAAGAGCACCAGGTGAAATTCCTCTATCGCGACTTCCGGGAGGGCTGGAAACCGGGGATCGAACTTTCGCTCGAATTGGGGCTATACCGGCAGAAATACTGCGGCTGCGTCTATAGCGAGCAGGAACGGTTTGCCCGGGCCGGGCTCAAGAGCAAGGAAAGGGCGGGCGGAACATGCAGAGTCTGAGTTCCGTGTTCCAGCCCTATCTTCCCTATCTCGGGATCGGAACTTTCATCCTGGTCACGGCGTATTTTGTGGGCCGGGCGGTCCGGGGCAAGCCGGGACCGGCGGAGTCGGACTGGCGGGAAGAGCTCAAGGACTGGAGCGAGAAAAAGATCGAGCGCCGGCTCGAGGAGTTGGTGGGCAAAGGCGAATACCGGATGGCGGGCGAAATGGCCTTCTCCCTCGAACAGTGGGAAGACGCGTCCGGCTATTACCTGAAAGGCAAGCACCCGCTGGGCGCGGCCAAGAGTTTTTTAAAGCAGGGCAAGGTCCGGGAGGCCGCCCAGATTTACCAGGAACTGGAAGAACTTCCCAAGGCCGCGGCCCTGTTCGAGCAGAGCAATGATTTCGCCTCGGCCGGCCAGATCCACTATTTGCAGGGCGAGTTGAAGAAGGCCGCGGAGTTGTTCGAGCAGGCCGGCGACAAGAAACGGGCCGCGGAAATCTACTACCGGGCCGGCCTGTTCCGGCGCTCGGCGCGGCTTTACGAGGAAGGCAATGAATTCAAGAGCGCGGGGGAAGCTCTGGCCAAGGCCCTGGAACAGGTTGAGGCCAAATTGGGCGGAGAACTGGTTCCGCAGGATACCAGCTTTTTCCAGACCCTGTCCCGGGAAGCGGCCTCGGATTTCTCAAAAGCGCAGAATCCCGATCAGGCCATTGCCTTGCTGGACCGCGCGAAGTTATTCGAGGAATCCGCGACCCTGCTTTTTGAACTGGGCCGGCTGAAGGAATCCGCAGAGCGATGCAAGATGGCCGGGAACCTGTTGAAAGCCGCGGAGTGCCTCGAAAAACTTGGGGAAACCGGACCTGCGGCTTCCTTGCGGGCCGACTATTATCTCGAGCAGGGCAACAAACAGGAAGCGGTAACGGAGATGGAAAAGGCCGGGTCCTGGGAGCGGGCCGCGGCGCTTTACTCGGAGTTGGGGGACTTGAAAAAATCGGCGCGGGCTTTGGAAAAGGCCGGCAATTTCGGGGCGGCGGGAGAAACCTGGGAAAAGCAGGAAAGCTGGCAGGAAGCTGCGGAGGCCTACAACCAGGCCGGAGCGTTCAGCAAGGCCGGGAGCTGTTTTGAAAAAGCCGGCGAGTTGACTCGGTCCAGCGAGATGTATGAAAAGTCGGGCGAGTATTACCGCGCCGGCTCGAGTTTATATCGGCGCGGATTGCTCGACCGGGCCGTGAATAGTTTCCAGCAGGTGGATAAAGCCAATCCGGACTACCGCAAAGCCTGCTCGATGCTGGGCAAGATTTTCTCGGAAAAGGGCATGCTCAACCTGGCCCGCGAATCCCTTCGGCTGGCGGTGGATAACCAGGAGCTGAGCCGGTCCAACCTCGAGGATTTCTACCAACTCGCGGTCTTGGACGAGCGGCTGGGGGATTTTGAGGACAGCATGGCCTGGTACGAGAAGATCCTGCTGGTCAACCTGGACTACCAGGATGCCCGGGTCCGGCTCGAGCGGCTGCGGCAGCAGAAAACGGTGATTGACAGCAAGAGCTCGATGCCCAGCCCGATGCGGGAGGACACGCATAGTTTGAGGGAATCCGAGCCCTTCGGGGTCGAGAAGCCGGTGCGCTACGAGATTGTCGAGGAGGTGGGCCGGGGGGGCATGGGCATCGTGTACAAGGCGCGCGACACCATTTTGGACCGGATTGTGGCCTACAAGGTCCTGCCCGCCAACTTAAAGGAGCACCCCACGGCGCTCCGGAATTTCTTCCGCGAGGCCAAGTCCGCGGCCCGGCTCAATCATCCCAACATCGTGACCGTGTATGACGCGGGCGAGGAAGCCGGTAATTATTACATCGCGATGGAATATGTGGAGGGCGAAACAGTCAAGCAGATTCTTACCCGCGAGGGCAAGCTCCCGACCAAGGCCATGCTCCTGATCGCGGGCCAGGTGTGTCGCGCCCTCGAGTATGCGCACGAGCGCAAGGTGGTGCACCGCGACATCAAAAGCAGCAATGTGATGTGGACCCAGGAGCGGATGACCAAGCTGATGGATTTCGGACTGGCCAAGGTGCTGGAGGAAGTCAAAGGCTATCAGACCATGGCCAGCGGCACCCCCTATTACATGAGTCCGGAACAGGCCCTGGGCAAGGAGGTTGACCAGCGAACCGATATCTACAGCCTGGGCGTAACCCTGTTCGAGATGGTCACCGGCCAGCTCCCCTTCCGCTCCGGCGACGCCGTCTATCACCATATCCACACGCCCCCGCCCGAGGCCAAAAGCCTGGACGCCTCGGTCAGCGACGAGCTGAGCAACCTCATCCTCCGCTGTATGCAGAAAGACTCCGCCGGCCGGTTCCAGAACGCCAAGGAACTGCTCGAGGCCCTGCGGAAGGTCAGGGTTGAATAGGGGAGCGGGGATCAGTGGAAATGGCGGGGAAAGATCCGGAAGACCGGACTCTGGAGCAGGATGCGCGGCGCGCGGGCCTGATCCGCCTGCTCAAAGACCCCGACGCGGAAGTCTGCTCGATGGCCGCGGGCGCGCTCGAGCGGCTGGACGGAATGAAAAACCTGCCCGCGCTCCTCGAGCGCTACAAGAAAGGCGGCAAGGAGGTCCAGCTTAAGGCGGTTTATGCGCTGGGCAAGCTGGGCACGGAGGAATGCCTGCCGATCTTGGTCCATGCCCTGGGCCATGAGGAGGAAGCGGTTCGGGCCGCCTCCATCCGGGTGCTGGGCGAACTCAAAAACGAAAAAACCCTGCCCGTCTTGATCGCCCGGCTCAACGACGCGAGCCTCACCATTCAGACCATGGTCGCGGAGGCCCTCGGCAACTTCAAGCGTCGGGAGGTGGCGCGGTACCTGATCCCGCTGCTCGAGCGCGAGAACAAATACCTGTTGATGGCCGCGATGGAGGCCCTGGGCAAGCTCAATGCCCTGGACGCCATTGACGACATCATCAAACTGCTCAAACACCCCGATCCCCAGGTCCGCAAAACCGCGGCCAAAGTCCTTGGCGAATTCCAGACCTAGT
>CAIUDS010000705.1 GCA_903897985.1 uncultured delta proteobacterium | reverse complement strand
CCTAGCCACCGGTCGGATCAAAAGTATTATAAAAAAATCCTTGATTTTGTCAATCCGGCCGATGATTTCACTTGCCCATAAGTTCCAGCAAGGCTTTCTCCATCGAGACCGACAACTCCGGCCCGGCGCACATCGAGCTCTCATAATCATATTGTTTCGTGCCGTAATCCTCCGGATATATGATGTAGCCGAGTTCGTCGTCCGCGAGACTGATCTGGAACGAGTGCGGCTTTTGTTGAGAGCGAATTTTCAGGCCCTGTTTGGGGTAGTCCTCCCCAGGGAAAGTCACGAACTGGGCCGAGCCGATCTCGATCAGATTAACCTCCGCGATCACCCGGTTCCCGTCATAGACCTCGCGCGTGAGAATGCCATACTCGACCAGCATCTTGAAGGTGTCGTTCGAGAACGGGATCGCGATCAGGCTCATCTTATGGACCAGAATCGGATTCTGGTCCTCCTGCAGAAGCCCCTGTCCGCGCTTGACCTCCGCAAAAATCGCCTGCGACACCCGCTCCAAACGCGCCCAGTCGCGCGGCTGGCCCTTGGGCGGATAAGTCGGGGTCATCATGGCGCCCAAGTCGGCGTTGAAGAAAATGGTGCCGGCTCCGGATTCCTTTTCGATCAATTCGTTCACCCGTCCCGGGAAGTCCGCGGTGATCAGGTGATTGTCGCCCCACATGGTCTCGGCATGTCCGGCCAGGTTCCAGAGCGTTGCAATGCTTCCCCCTTTCAGGTCCTTGAACACGATCAGCCCCAGGTTGTGGTCCTCCGGCTCGCCCTCATTGGCATTGAACATGATCGAAGGATCGGCCTGATACACGGCCACGAAACTCGAAGCCGGGACCGCAGCCGCATCCGCCTTCTTGATGATGTCCGCAACGGCCTTGCCCAGCCGTTGCATATATTTTTCATCCATGCCGGAGAAGAGCGGCGGCAGGCCCCAAAAGCCGATGGTGTCCGGCCCGGAATGGGTGTGGGTGGATGCGATCAGAATCTGGTCGGGCCGGAAGCCGGGGACACCTGCTTTGAGCTTGAGGATGTCGGTGCGCTGGATGCCCACGCAGTCAATTGCGACCATAGCCAGTTTCTCCTTGCCCTGCCTGAGCACGAGCGCGCGCGCATAAAGGTCGTCATGCACGCCCCGGCTCTTCCGCATCTGTCCGAACCCGCCCATATAAACCGAGCCCTCGGGCGTAATGACCTCCTTGGCAAAACCAACTTCGAGCGGCGCCCCGCCCTCGCCCGAGACCGCGGCCGCCGGGTTCTTGATCCCGGGCAGGGTCGTGACCCCCAGTTTTTTATAACAGGCATTGCTCAAGATCAGCGACGCCAGGGCGAAAACCAAAATCACGACGGACCAAAATCTTTTCATCATTGCCTCCTTCAAAAATGCCGTGAAATTATAGTCCAATTCCGTGAATAATTGAAATGAAAATCCCGGCCCCATCGCAGAAATAGGTGACTGTTCCTCGGGGAAGAATAATCAGCCTTTGACGCATTTTCAGTTTACGCTTACAATCAACCTTCGAGAACTTTTTTGAGGACGAGAAAGGATTAGTCATGGGTTCCGCGCCCGGCCAATTAAGCGCCCGGAAAAAGCTGGTCTTTTCCATGATTTTATGCGGCTTTATTTTCTTGGTGCTGGCGCTCTCGATCAATTTGGCGGCCTTCCTGCCCCTGAGCCGCGCCAACTACCACTATTTCAAGACCGAGGGCGCGATTATCAAGGGGAAAATATTTCAGTATGACCCGCTTTTGGGAATAGTCCCGATTCCTGGCTCGCAAGGCGCATATGTTTATCCCGGCGGCTATGAAGTCCCGGTCCGGTTTGATCAATATGGGTTCCGCGCGCCGATGGATTCGCCCCAATCGTCCGCCCTTAAACGACCCATAATTTTGGTGCTGGGCGATTCCTATTCTTTCGGTTTTGGGGTCCGGGCGGAAGATACCTACGCCTATCTTCTTGGCCGACAGCTAAAGGCCACTTCCTTGAACGCGGCCCGGCCCGGATACGGTTTGGCGCAAATGACGATTCTGGCCCGGCAGTTGATCCCAAAATTCAAACCGGACCTGGTGGTGGTGCAATTTTCGCCCTGGCTGGTGGACCGCGCGAAATCGCCGATTTCTGACTGGACCGTGGTCAGACTTGCCAACCCCTATTTCGCTTATGAGCGCGGGGGGGGGGTAAGCATCCAGCCGCCGGTTTTCCAGACCGACTTCGGCCAGTATACCCCCGCCAAATACCGATACTCTCCTGAAACCATGCGCGACTATCTTTCCTTTTTAAAAGAGACCGGCTGGCCTTTATTTTTGAATAATAATATCCATATCCCTATTTATCACTTGAAAAAGTGGCTCCGGTTGATCCCGCCGCCCGTGTCGCAAACGGAAAAAATAACGGAGGCCGCTTATGGCGAAATGAACGAACTTTGCCGCCAAAACCAGGCCCGGATGATGGTGGTGATCATGACAGATCCGGTAATTTCGCGCAAACCTACCGAAGCCGAGATTACCTCTTTGAGAAGCGTTTCTTTGGCAACTATTATCAATACCGAACCGGCATTTTTCAAAGCCTTGCCCGTCCAAACCCGCGACGCCTACAGCCGGACGTATAAGATCTATTCGGCGGACGGCAAGGTTTGCATTGACAAGCACATCAATGCCTCTGCCCACCGGCTGATTCTTTCCGAAATAGCGCGAGGACTTAACGATTTTTAGGTATCAGGCGTCCCCTTGATGGCTCAAGGGAATTCAACGCCCACGCCCAATTATCGCCATCTGGATCGCCTTAGTCGCTATTCCTTCGACCCAAAGAACCACCCCAACAATGTCAGCCTTACTTCGATGTCCGGCTCATATGTTGGAGGTGTAAAGCCATTTACATGATATTCGATTTCATCGCCTTCATTCATCGCCAGAGGGTATTGGCAAGTTATGGGTTTCCCCGCGGATTGCGCATACAAATCCACCTGCCTGCTGGGGTCTGTTTCTCCTTTCTTTCTTAAACTAATATAAACATCCCCATCCGGCGTTCCCGCATATTTGAGGTATGCTTGCAGCATAATTCCGGTGGCAAACGCTGGGATATCCAACAATGATTTCGAATCACCCACTGCCTCAGCTATTGCACCGCCTGCGCCAGCAATCGTTTCCCCATCCTTGATCACGCGCGTTGGGTTTTCAATGGTCATAAACTGGCTTCCGCTATCCTCCCAGAATGCCTTTAAGGTGCCTAGAGCGATACTGTTTTCATCGTAAATTGTCTCATCATATACAAATGTGCCCGAGTCCTTGTTGTAATTCAAATAGGTTTGTGAGCAAACCTCTGCTTGGGATTGTCCCACCGCCAAGGCTGACACCCCAGTGCCCACATTATCATAGATAGCGCTGGCACCATGAAAAGTGCCGCTGATGGGATCAATCAATAAGATTCCTTCGTCTTGGCCATCCCCTAAGGGCCAATCCGCAACTATCTCAGCAACCGCCGCTGAAGGATTATCCTGCATAAGGTTTGCGCGCAAGGTGAAGTTTCCACTTTTGCCACTATAGAGCAAAAAGCGTTGATTAGTGGCCGGAATCTTAATCGTTCCCCATTCCGTCGGCGGATGATAATTTTGATTGAAATTCCTCGCCCAAACCTCTTGCGGCCAAGTCGCGGGTTTGGCATCCATGAATTGATCAACATACCCAATCAGCGAGGTTCGTGGACATGGTTTTTCTTCTCCAAGTGAAAAATTGAGCATATCGCCTCGAATATGCGATCCCATCATCATTATCTTCTTATTCGCACCATCCTCGATTTTTATAATGGAATAATCATCCTGTAAGTATGTATTCCGTAGTACAAGTGCCGCTCCCGAGGTTGAACCTTGGCCCCTTAGTTCTAAGGAAATTTGCGGATTATAACCAGGGTAATGATGCCAATTTAACTCGGTACCGATAGTGCACGACTCAAACTGGCGGTCAATCGCAAAACCTTCAAAAATTATAACGGGATCTTCTGTGTCCTTGTTCCAGGAAATAATAATGGAATAATAGGCTAAAAAGTGAGCTCGATGTTCTACTATTAAAGCCGAGTATGTGAATCCGGCCGCGATCTCCGAATTAAAAAGAAGGCCATAAGTGGAATTTGCCTCGTCGCCACCGCTTTTAACCACCAACACATTGTCTTTATTTCCGCTTGTATAAAGCCCAGTATACATTAAATCATAAATTGCACATGGTCCTGCAATTCCACTGCCATCCATAACTATGGCGGGTACGGTTTTATCCGCCGATCCGATTAGAACAGCTCCGGGTTTAAAAACGATAAAAATGTTGCTTCTCAATACGATATCTTCCTGCCATCTGCCAACATTAGTATTAAGCACTGGACCAGCTTCAGTGTTAGGATAGATTTCAATCAGTACTTTTTTGCCGTTAATATAGTATCCTACAAAATAAACGGTTTCTGGGTCTAGGTTATGCAGATTTATATGTCCATTTGTGAAATTAATGCTTCCTGAAATTGAATTATTTCCAATGGAGACGAATGTCCCCGCGTTCCCACTGCCCGTGGTGCCGGCTACCAGAACCTTTTCCTCTCCATGATACAGCTTTAGCGAAGGCTCAATTATGGGGAAGAGTTGCAGATCAAATTCAAGATCTACGGCACCTGGACTCCCTCCGCTTGATGTTCTTTTCTTTTCCTCGCGATAGCCGGCCAGTTCGTTCGCTTTGGCCAAAGCTTCGTTGATGGTGTGATAGAGCAGAGGAAGATCTTCGGCGCCAAAATTGGGCGATACCGTGATCACTGCATCCGGCACAAAATCGATACCCATGACAGCCATTTTTACCCTCCTTTTTTTCTTGCGAGAAAAGTCGCCCTATGATTCCCCTGAATCCGGGTCTTTTCTCATCCCTCAATTAGACTTAACATTCCTTTACCATATCTTTATAAGATTGTCAAGTCTCAATCGCATATTAGATTTTGTCCATTAGGGACAGACACCTATTTGGGACATCCCGGCCCGGAAAAAAAATAAAAATTGTTGACGGGCAACCGGCGATCCGATAGAATGCGACGACAAAGGATCGGTTTTTTTAGATCGAACCATGGAAAACAAGAAAGCCGCATATCAAGTTTTGCTCCTGACCCTGGTCAGTTTCATCTCGCTTTATTTCGAGGTGGCGCTGATCCGGTGGATTCCGGGCCAGGTGCGGGTGGTCAACTATTTCACCAACCTGGTCCTGATTGCCAATTTCCTGGGCTTGGGGCTAGGCTGCGCCACGCCGCAACGGACCGAAAACAATGAATGGCGGTTTCCGTTCCGGCTCGCCCTTTTAATGGCGCTCGCCCTGGCGGTGAAAAGCCTGGGCTTCCTTCCCGCGGGCGAGCAATGGGGAGAGAGCTATTTCCGGTTCACGCATTTAGGACTGGTGCCCGTTTTTGTCTGGGCCATGATCATCTTTTTCGGGACGGTCCTGGTTCAGATCCCGCTGGGCAGAATCCTGGGCCGCGCGCTCCAAGATTTCCCTCCCCTGGCCGGATATTCGCTCAACCTGCTCGGGAGCGTCCTGGGCGTGTCCGCCATGGCGCTATTCAATACCGTCCGGGTCGGGCCGGTCTGGTGGTTTGCGCTGGGCATGGTCCTGTATCTGCCTTTTTTCCCGGCCATTCCCAGATGGCGTCTGAAGGCGCTCGCGCTCGGGTCCGCTTTGGCGGTCCTGCTCCTGGTATGGTTCGCCACCGGCTCCGAGAGCTGGTCTCCCTATTACAAGATCAAGATGGAAAAATCCTTCACCCTGAAATATCCCGGCAGCGCCTTCGCGGTGCCCCTGGGAGACGCCGGCTTCAGCCTCACCATCAACGACAACTTCTTCCAGATCACGCTCGACCTTTCGCCGCAATACCTTGAGCGCCTGGCGCCTGACAACTCGCTGCGCAAGACCGTGCTCGAGCCGGCCCGCGATTTCTATCAGTTGCCTTATCAGGTGGGCCGTCCCCAATCAGTCCTCATCCTCGGCGCCGGCACCGGGAACGATGTCGCGCAGGCGCTCCGGAGCGGGGTCCCCCAAATTGACGCCGTGGAGATTGACCCGGTGATCGCGGAGTTGGGAATCCTCCATCACCCCGAGCATCCCTTTCAAAGCCCGCGCGTATCACTTTTTATTGACGACGCCCGCCACTATCTAAAGTCCACCGCGGCCCAATACGACATGATCATCTACGGCCTGCTGGATTCCCAGCGGCTGGTGTCT
>CAIUDS010000704.1 GCA_903897985.1 uncultured delta proteobacterium | reverse complement strand
CGAAATAAAGCAAGCGCAAATGGTCTGAAGTCTAGTTGAAACATGGTCGAAGGAGAAAAAACAGGAAGAATAGGGAATTTTTCAACACCCTGCTAGGTTAATTGTTCTATAAAATAAGATAATGCATTTTTTACGATTGTCAAATGTTTGTCCACCCCAAGCCGGTGATTTCCTGAAGAGATAAACCCACCTGTTTAGGGGGAAGGATAGAGTCCGGGGAATAGATATTCCCGGTCGAATTTATAAAAAATTTATGGCTTTTGCCCGGGGAATGGTTATAATATATACGGCAAAGGGGGCGATCGGTTTCGACGGGGACATTTGAAGCCCTTGGTTGCGCGCCGGGGTTCCGCCAGCCCGTAAAACGGCGGAAAAACACTAAGCGCCAACTCAAACGAGTACGCTTTAGCCGCATAAGCGGCTACGCTCTACCGGCCTCGCCCGATGGGGTCGGACCAGAGCGTCATGAACATCGGGCTGGCTTGAGGCGCTCGGCCGGTTGGAGCCTCGAGCGAGAACACAGACCGGCTGGCGTTTCCAGATCCTTTCCGCGGGAGCTGGAAGCGCGAGAAACAAAACACGGAAAACGCGCGTAGGAGCTGAGGGTGGAAGGTTTCCGGACCCGGGTTCGATTCCCGGCGCCTCCACCATTTTTTTGCTTGTGATTACAAGCAGTTGCGACCAGGGCCGTCCCGGTATTGATCCAGGCGCAGAAGCTGAACCCGGATTTGCCCAAGACTTATTTCAACCTGGCCAGCGCGGCGCAGAAGCTGGGCAATTTTGACGAGGCGCTCAAATACCTGGAAATCTACCGGAAGATGGCGCCGAATGATATTTCCACTTATTGTTCGCTGGGCATGATCTATCTCAATAAAATCTCCCGCGAATCTTCCGCGCCGGGCAAGCAAAAGTTGCAAGACCAGGGCGTGGAACAGCTCAAACTGACCATTGCCAAGAGCGACGCGAAGAACAAGCCCTGGCAGGCGCCTTGGGTGGTTTTGGCGGCCAAGACCCTGGCGAAGATCGCGCTCGGGCGGAAGGATTATCCGGAAGCCTTGACCTATCTGAACAAGAGCGAGGAGATTTATTCGGAGGACTCGGAACTCCATTATTTTTACGGCCAGGTCTATAAGGCCCTGGGCAACAAGGCCGAGGCCAGGAAGCACCTGGAAAAAGCCCAGAAACTGGCCCCGGATAATCAGGACATCAAGAACGAGTTGAAGGGGATGTAAATCGGGTGAACGGTCAACGGTTAACGGTTGGCACCCAACCCGATCCGGCACCTTTTACCGTGTACCGTGAACCTTTTACCGTTTATCGAGTCTTGCGCTTCGCCGGCGGCGGGACCTTGAAATCCACGGTTTCCCAGCCCCGTTTCCGGGCCTCGCGCCTTAACAGCGGATCGGGGTTGACAGCGACTGGAAAGCCAAAGGCTTCCATCGTCTCCAGGTCGGTGATGCTGTCGGAATAATAGAAGCAGTCCTTTAAGCCGATCCCGTGCTCGCGCTCGAATTTCCGGGCGAATTCCAATTTGTCTTTGCCGTAGCAGAGCGGCAAATTCATCTTGCCGGTGAGGATTCCGTTCTCGACTTTCATGCTGTTGCAGAAATAATTTTCAATCTTGAGATGCCGCGAAAGGGGCAGCATCAGGTAAATGCTGGTGGCGCTTAAAAGACAAAGTTCGTCCCCGGCCTTGCGGTGGTCCTCGATCAACTGGATTCCTTCCGGGTAAAGATAGTGGACCACCATCTCCTCGAACCAGCGCTCGCATTGCTCGGCCAGATGCGCCTCGGGCATGTTTTCGTACTGGACGCTCACCTGGTCCAGGACTTTTTCCATGTCGAGCAGGTTGAGCTTGTATTTGGCCACATAGTAAGAGCCGACCAGGAGGTCGAGCAGGGAGTATTGGCCATGTTGGCGCATATATCGGGTGTAGAGCATCATGGAGTTGCCGGCGAGCAGGGTGTAGTCAACATCGAAAAACGCGGCGCGCTTCATTCTGTGAGCCGGCTCACACCTTGAGCCTCGAGTATTTGTAGGTGGACGGGTCCACACTGCCCAGACCCAGTTCAGACGCCAGCTTCAGATACTTGATGTCGGCCGGAGCGAATTTCTTGCCATACCATTCCGTAAGCGTGGTCATCAGGCCGTCGGTCTCGACCGGGTTCACGCCGGCGACCACCAGGTTGAGCGGGACCAGGGTGCCCGGCCCGCCCGGACCCTTGTCCACCATCACCTTGCTCGCGTCAATGATGGTCAGTTGCGGCTTGATCAGGGTCGAGAAATCCGCGATGGATTGTTCCAGACCGTATTTGGAATGCCAGAGCTTGCGGTCATAGACGATGCCCATCAGGTTCTTGAGCCCGAAGGTGACCGTGGTCTCGCCATGAGTCTTGGCGCGCGGGGCATTTATGATCAGGTCGGCCGCGAGCGCCTTTTTCAGAACCTTGGTCTTTTTCAGGCTTTTGCCGCCCGGGATCGGCGTTTCCTGGTAAAAGTCCGAATCCTCGAAATACTGCAGTTGCGCGCCTTTTACCTTCGCCATCTCCTGCTTAACCCCGTTCTGCATCAGGCAGAGAAAACCGGGCGCCAGCGAATATTCCGCCACCATCACCTCGGCCGCGCCCGCGTCCACGCAGGCTTGCGCAATCGCCCCCACCAGCCGCGGGTCGGTGTTCGCGCCTTTTTCCGGGCCATAGGGGAAGGCGATATTGGGCTTGATTAAAACCTTCATGCCCGGCTTGAGAAACCGCTTGATCCCGCCCAGGGCCTCGAGCGCCCGCTTCATCGCGGCCACCACCTCGCCCTCCACCACCACCATGTCGCTCGTCCCGGCCTGCGGCAAAGCCAACTTCGGAAGCCCCACGCTTGCCACTGCCAACCCGAGCGCTCCGGTCTTGATGAACTCCCTGCGATCCAACTGCTTCTTCATTGTGCCACCTCCAGTTTATTTTATACTTAGGCTAATCGAGACAAACGGGGTTGTCAATGATGCCTTCACGGGATTTTCGGAATCATCCTTGGAGATTAAGGATGTGGTTAGATATAAATCTGGCTCCTCGGGAGGGACTCGAACCCCCGACCAAGTGGTTAACAGCCACCCGCTCTGCCAGCTGAGCTACCGAGGAACCTGAAGAATAATAT
>CAIUDS010000703.1 GCA_903897985.1 uncultured delta proteobacterium | reverse complement strand
CTTTTTCATGATTTCCGGCGCCGGCGGAATGGTGTCAAACACCACCACCTTGATCTTGGCGGTGTTCACCGGATCCAGGATATTGGTATTAAACACCGGCCAGCCGCCGGTGGAAATCCAACCATTAAGGTCCAGGTATTTTTTGCTGGCGGTTTCAATATATTGTTTGGAAATCAGGATGTCGTCCTTGCAGTCATAAATCTCCATAATCTTGATCTCCGGGTTTTTGTCCAGCACGCTCATCACGCCCTTGAGCCGGCTTTCCAGGTTGTCCGCGCCCAGGGTGGTCATCACCGCGATATTGCCTTTTCCGCCCAGGAGTTTGACCAGGTTCTCGCCCATGATCACGCCGCTCTCAAAATCGTTCACGCCGTAAAAAGCGACGCGCTTGCTCTTGGGCGCGTCCGAGTCCCAGGTCACCACCGGGATGCCCTGGTCCATGGCCTTGTTGATGCTGGGCGTCACCAGGTCGCTGTTCAGGCAGGAAATGGCGATCCCGTCCACCCGCTGGGCGATGAAGGACTCCAGGATCTCCTTTTGCTTGAGCGGGTCGCTCGTGTCCGGTCCGCGCCAGATGATTTCCACATTCCCCAGCTGAGCCGCCTTGCGCTCCGCGCCGATCTTGGCATACTGGAAAACCGGGATAGTCAGCGTCTTGGGGATGAAGGCAAAGCGCAGCTTCGCTCCCGGCGCTTTCGCCTCCGGCGTCGGGCCCGGGCCGGGAGTTTGGGTTTTAGTTTCTTCCTTGGGCTTGCATCCGGAAGCCAGGACCGCGGCCATGGCCAAAGCGATCAAAATTTTTTTCATCTTAAGACCTCCTTTGGGAATGTGGCGGCTTTATTATATTTTAGATTACCCCCGCCTGTCAAATCCCGGAGCGTTTTCCGGCTGATTTGCGAAAAACCCAAAACCTATTATAATAGACCCGGTTAAAAAACGCCCAGGCTCGAGCAGAGGCGGATTTTTTGAAAATCGGTCTTCATTTTTGTGGGCTGGTAGCTCAGGTGGATAGAGCAACTGACTTTTAATCAGTAGGTCGCGGGTTCGAGTCCCGCCCGGCTCACCATTCTTCGCTCCGACCATGCTGGCGCATGCTCCGAGCTACGAATGGCAGGCCATTCTTCAAAGGATGAGGCTGCTTGAAGGTGAGCGAAGAATGCCCTTCGTAGTCCCGCTTGGCGGGACGGAGTAGGGCTGGTACAATGAAAGCAATGCATGTTTATTTGCTGCAAAGCATCCTTCGCCCTAACCAACGCTATATCGGCTTCACCAAGAATCTTAAGCAGCGACTCGCCGAGCATAACGCAGGCCAATCAAAGCATACCTGCAAGTTCAAGCCCTGGAAAGTGGTGGTCGCGGTTTGGTTTGAAGATGAGAAGAAGGCCCTGGAGTTTGAGCGGTATCTGAAAATCGGCTCCGGCTATGCATTTGCCCATAAGCATTTCTGGCCCAAACCGCACGAATAATATTGCGCGGCGGTCGCTCGCTCAAAACCTGCTGGCGCATGCTCCGAGCTACGAATGGCAGGCCATTTATTAAATTCCCCCAAAAATTCCTAATCCATTCCTTTAACAAGGTGTTGAAAATCTCAAATAGCCATGGTCATTCCCGCGAAAGCGGG
>CAIUDS010000702.1 GCA_903897985.1 uncultured delta proteobacterium | reverse complement strand
CCCCGCCCCTTCTTTGACGCTTTAGCATCGGAATCGCCTGTAATCTAGAAATGATTTCTAATAGCCAAAACGCGAGAAGAGCAAAGCCAATCCTGATCCTTCTCGCGCAAGCCGCGGTGCTGATCGGCCTGGTCATTTGGGCCTATGGGCCGGGGTTAAACTCTCAATTTCAACTGGACGATGGCCGCATCATCGCGGGTAATGTCTACATCCGAATGCTTGACTGGAGCCCCCATACCCTTTGGCGGGCGGCTTTTCAGGATGGGGGCAACAACCGGCCGCTCACCAATATCACCCTGGCGCTGAATTATTATTTCGGCGGATATAAACCCCGAGGCTATCACCTGGTCAACCTCGGCATTCTTTTCTTCACGGCCATGGGAATATGGCTGGTCCTGATAAAGTTGTTTGCGCGCCTGGGTTATGAGCGTTCGCGAGCGGAGCTGGCCGCCTGGCTGGCGGCATTGCTGTGGTCGGTTCACCCGGTCAACATTCAGGCCATTACCTATGTCGCCCAGCGCTATGCGTCCATGGCCGGAGCGTTTTCCATCTGGAGCATTTATTTTTTCCATTTGGGCCAGGAGGCCGGAAAAAGGAATTGGCGATTTTTCATCATCTCCGGTTTGTTCTGTTTTTTTGCGATCATGAGCAAGGAAACCGCTTTGACCTTGCCGGCGCTTCTTCTTTGCTACAAGCTTTATTTTTTTGACGGGTTTGCCCGGGGCTGGCTGGGACGGAACTGGAAATGGATATTGGCGCTGGCCGTCTTCTATGCTTTGGCCGGAGCCATTTTGCTACGGCCGGGCATGGCGGCAAGGATCGAGACCGATGTCGGGAAGATGCCATATAGCGTGTGGCTGCGGTCTCTGAGCGAACCTCGGGTTTTTGTATGGTATATTTCGCTCCTGCTATTTCCGTTTCCGCAATCGTTGTCGCTGATCCATGATTTCGCGGCCTCGACCTCTATTTTCTCGCCTTGGACCACCGCGATTTGTTTGGTCCTGGTTTTGGGCGCGACTTTTCTGGCAATTTACCGCGCCCGGAGTTGGAAGATTTATTCGTTTGCAATGCTTTGGTATTGGGGCCAATTGATGGTGGAAGCCCTGCCCCTGCCGATTGATCTCGCGCATGAGCATCGGCTTTATCTGGCCTCGCTCGCCATAATCGTTCCAGCCGTTGCCTGGCCGATTCTGAAATTAAAGAAACCAGGCTTGGCCTTGGGCTGGATATTGCTGATTGCGGTTTTCTTCGCCCAATTCTCCTGGCAGCGAAACCACACTTGGCAGACCGAGGAAAAATTGTTAAAAGACACGGCAACCAAAGCTCCCGGTTCCTCCATGGTCTGGAGCCTATATTGCCGAGTTCTGGGCAAAATAAACAAATACGATTCCGCCATTCCCGCCTGTCAGATGGCGGTCCGGCTTTCCCCCTCCAACTATCTCGCTCATTTTACGCTCGGGGTGCTTTACCTGAAGGCCGAGCAGCCGGAGTTGGCGGAAACCGAGCTTCAGAAAGCCATCGAGATCTGGCCCAATGAATACGGCGCGCATAACTATCTGGGATTTTTATATATGAAAGCGGGCAAGTTGGAACCGGCCGAACAAGAACTCCTCAAGGCGGTTGAACTGAGCCGTGAATCCGTGGTCCAGCCCCTGTTCAATCTTGCCGTGCTCTATAGTCTTAAAGGCGACCATCCGAACGCCGCCAAATGGTATCTGGCCGCCCTCGCCCGGGACCCTTCCAATGCCCAGGCCCATTACTTTCTGGCTCAAACTTATCTGGCCCTGAAACAGGGTGATGACTATTTAAGGGAACTGCGCAAGGCGGTTGATCTTAATCCGGAGGGGAAGAACGCCCGGCTGGAACTGGCCCGGGCCCTGGCCGGTAGCAATAGATGCCCGGAAGCGACGGCGCTGATCCAAGCCATCCCGGCCGACGACCCGCAGGCCCGGGAAATCCTAAGCTACTGCCAAAGCCAATGAGGTTCCATTAGTGCAGCGTCTCCGGCCCGTTCACAAGCCTTGGCTTAAATAGGCGCTGGGCGATGGGTTTTTTCCTTTTGGGAAGATTCTGGAGGTCAATTTTGGAAATGAGTTCGGGACGGTTGGCTTTGGCAAGCAGGCCGATGAATTCCCGGTAATCGTCAACATTGCCATTCCCGAATTTGTCATTGAGCAGCAGCGCCAGATAATGGTCGGCTTCCTCGGTGCGGAGTTTGAGCAGGAACTCGAAAATGGCCGGCCGGGTGCCGGAGACTTTGGTAAAATCGTAGAAGAATCTCATCATCACCTGCAGGGACGTCACCTTTACCGGTTCCGGGTTCTTTTCTGCAATCTCCATAAGGGAGACCATGGCCGAGGATCGGACCCGATCGGAACGATCGGTCAGCCCTTGATACAAGGTCAACAAGGCGCCCAAGGTCCATTCCGATCCCCCCAGCTTCTCCATTTGCTTTTCCTTTCTTTCCCAAGGCGGCTCAAAATCCCGATCATCTTCAAAATCGTCCATGTCTTCCTCCCTTGTTCATTCCGGTTTGATCCCTTTCCCACTCGGTCTCAAATTCTTAGATATTCCCGTTTGAGCATCCCGTATTGTTCGAGGTCCAGGTATTCGCCCCATTTCAAAATATGCTTTCTGAGGATTCCTTCGCGCTTCATGCCGATCTTTTGCATGACCCGGCCGGAGGCGGGGTTGTTTTCGAAATGGCTGGCAAAGATGCGATTGAGGTTCAGGGTTTCAAAATCATATTTCAAGACCGCGCTTGCGGCTTCGGTCGCATATCTCCGGTTCCAATAAGGTTTGCCAATCCAATATCCCATCTCGGCGCGCGAGTTCTCCCGGGCGATGGTCAGGCCGATGCCGCCCACGAGTGTGCCATCCGCGGCGAGCGTGACGGCGAAATTTACCATCTCGCCTTTCTGGAACGCGATGGCGCAATTGGTGATGAAATTTTCCGCCATGCCGTCCTCGTAAGGGTGCGGGATATTGCAGGTGGTCGCGGCAATCGCCCGGTCCCCGGCTAGCCGCTGCAAATCTCTCGCGTCCGAGAGCCGCAGCGGCCGCAGGATCAATCTCGCGGTCTTAAGCGTTGGCTGCTCAAGCATGGCCTTGATAATATCATTTGCGCGCTCCGCTGCAATACTACAGGCTTTGACTTGCTTGCTCCGCATTGCCTATAATTGTTTTGGAAAGGAGCGGAAAAACATGCGCCCCCAAAATCTCGTTTTTATAATCCTGCTGCTCGCGGCCTCAATGTTAGGTTCATGCCGCCGGCAGGCGGAACCTGCCGGACAAAAGTCCGAAGGGATTTGCGCAACGCCGGTGAGCACGGAGTCGGGCCTGGTAAAAGGGATCAGCGAGTCCGAGACCGAGACCTGCGCCTGGCACGGGATCCCGTATGCGGCTCCGCCGGTCGGGGACTTGCGCTGGAAGGCTCCGCGGCCGGTGAAAAAATGGGACGGCGTCCGCGACGCCTCGAAATGGGGACACCGGTGCATGCAGATGGGTGGGTTCTTTGGGAACCGGTTCAACGCCGATCCTTCCGGCGGCATGAGCGAGGACTGTCTGTATCTGAACATCTGGCGGCCGGAAAACCTGGACAGCCGGCGGCTGCCGCGGCCGCTGCCGGTGATGTTCTTCATTCACGGCGGCGGCAATTTCATGGGCACGGCCAACACCCCGCTCTACTGGGGCGACCGGCTGGCCAAGGCCGGCGAGGTGGTGGTCGTGACCATCAATTACCGCCTGAACTATTTCGGCTTCCTCGCTTTGCCGGGCCTGCGCGAGGAGGATCCGAACCAAAGCACGGGCAACTACGGAATTCTGGATCAGATTGCGGCCCTGAAATGGGTCCAGGATAATATCGCCAATTTCGGCGGCGACCCCGCGAAGGTAACCATCTTCGGCGAGTCGGCCGGCGGTTTGAGCGTCTGCGCCATGCTGGCCACGCCCCTGGCCCAAGGATTGTTCGCTCACGCCATCCTCGAAAGCGGCGGCTGCGCCGCGAGCGCCACGGTTGAGGAAGGATACGAGTTCAGCAGCGTCATCGCCGAAAAGCTCGGCTGCAAGGCCGACGACCTCAAATGCCTGCGCAGCCTGCCCGCGGAAAAATTTTTTCAGCACCGGCTGGTTCGGGGTTTCCACCTGTTCATGCCCCACGAGGACGGCTACCTGCTGACCGACAAGCCGCTCGCGATCATCCGCTCGGGCAATTTCAACAAGGTCCCGTTCCTGGCCGGGTCCAACCGCGACGAGTTCAGCTTGGGCGGGCGCATGGCCGGCCGGAGGCTGCAACGGATGAAACCGGAGCAATGGCCGGCCCGGTTGAGCCAGGTGCTCAGGATTTCCGAAGCGGACGCGCGCGAGCTGCTCGATTCGTATCCGCTCCCGGAATACGACAATCGGATTGCCAATGCGGTCGGTCAGATGATGAGCGACGCCGGCCTGATCTGCCCGACCTACCAGGGCATCCTGGCCGCTTCCCAGTTCGAGCCTGACACTTATTATTATCGTTTTGACTATGACAATTTCCGGCTGGGAAAATATCTGGGCGCGGCGCACGCCATGGAACTGCCTTTTGTCTTCAATGCTTTTGACCGGTTCCTCAAAATCTACGGCAAGCGACATTTGGAAAAAGCCAAGCCGCTGAGCGCAATCATCCAGGGCTACTGGACCAATTTTGCCAAGACCGGAGACCCGAACGGGCCGGGCCTGCCCGAGTGGCCGAGGTTCGAGCCCGGCGATCAAAAGGTGCAGGCGCTGAACACATTGGTGCGGACTAATAACGCTGATGTGGCCGGCCGCTGCCGGTTCTGGGACGAGCACAAGATCAAGATGGCTGGCAAATAGCTACGGTTGCCGGATCAGGATCAGGTCAAATCCACCGCTTTGGCGATGCGCTCGACGGCGTTTTTAAGGAACTGATCATCGGCGAAGGAAATTTCGATGGCCTTCGAGTCGCAGACCTCCACACATCGGCCGCAGCCCTTGCACATGGTCTCGTCAATCACCGCGACCTGGTCATTCATTTTGATCGCGCCGGCAAAACAGACCTTTTCCGCGCAGGCCCCGCACCCGGAGCATTGGTCGTTCACGAAAACCTTCAGGCCGGGCAGGCGGGTGACCTTGCGGGAAATTTCCGGATTCAGCAGGGGCATGGCTTTCCAGATGCAGCAGCACGGGCAGCAGTTGCAGATGGTCAGGAGCTTTGCGCCCGGGCCCACATCCAGCCAGACCTCGTCCAACTTGTTCTTCCCGATCAAATGCACCAGCCCGGCCTCCCGGCACTTGCGCGCGTGCTCGAGCGCCTCGGCTCTGCTCACGCGCCGTCCCAGCGCCGGGTTGATCTTGACCGCGGCCTCGCCCAGGAACAGGCAGCCCAGGTCCCTCGGATAGTGCTTGCACTGCAAACCCTCGCGGCAGATGCACTTGTTCATGATGAAATGGTAATCGGTCTGGTTAATGAAATGCTCGACCACCTGCGAGGGCAGGCAAAGCTGGGTCCCGGTGTCCACCGCTTGGCCGACCGGGATCAGTTTGTCCCGGGTGAGGAAAATCATGTCGTCGCCGTGGAACAGCCAGTGGTCAATGAATTTGCCGACCAGCGGCCAGCGGGTCATGCGCGCGATCATCGGGTTCCACCGATAGGTCTTGGTCAGGACTTTGTTGCCAAAAGCGGACCTGGGCATGGTAACTTCTCCCTTAAAAAGTTGGCTGGCGCGTCGGCAATTATCGCTATTCCGCCCTCGGTTCCTGATAAAACCATTGCGGCTCCGGTTTGTCACTGGAAAGGATCAGCATGGCCCCGCCCGTGATCTTCAGGTCCGGGTCGGACAGGAGGCTGTTATCGAGCGCCAGGCTCCCGGACAAAGCTTCATGCTCCAGGCTTTCCGAGTCCATCTTCTTGGCAAAGCCCTTGTCATGGAAAACGAAAATCTGGACCCGCTGAAATTCCCCCGACCAGGTTTTGGCGATTTCCATCATTTGCGCCTTCAAGGCCGGCTCGGACATGGTCCCCTTTAAATAATAAAACTCGACCACGCCGCTGGAGCCGGGCGCCTCCCAGGTGGCGGCCTTGTTAAGCCCGTCCCGGTCTTGGGCGCAGGAAAAGCCGATCAAGAAACAAAAAATAAGCGGCCCAATTGTTTTGTTCATTTCCGCGCCTCCGGAAAAAACCTTATTTGCCGATTCGGATTTTGAGGGAGCGGCTGTGCTCTGCCAGCCCTTCCAGCTCGGCGAAGACCGCGGCCGGATTGCCGAATTCTTTCATCGTCTCCCGGCTCAGCTTGACCACGCTCTGCCGTTTCATGAAGTCCCATACCCCGAGCGGCGAGTCAAAAGCCGCGCGGCCCCCGGTCGGCAGGCAATGGTTCGGCCCGGCAATATAATCCCCGGCCGCGGTGGGCGAATAAGCGCCCACATAAATCGCCGCGGGACCGGTGAGTTCGGGCAAAAGTTGATCGGGATTTTTCACCTGCAACTCCAGATGCTCGGGCGCGATCCGGTTGGCCAGTTCCACCATTTCCTTCCGGCTCCGGGCTTTAATGAAAAAT
>CAIUDS010000701.1 GCA_903897985.1 uncultured delta proteobacterium | reverse complement strand
TACCCGATCCGCAGCCCGGCCAGCCCGTAAATCTTGGAGAAGGTCCGGACCGTGACAATATTTTTCCGGCCCGACTTGAACAACTCGACCGAGTCCGGGTAGTCCGGCTTGTCCACGAACTCGAAATAGGCCTCGTCCATCGCCACGATCGCACGCTCCGGGACCCGGTCCAGGAACTTGAGCAGTTGCGCCTTGTGAACATAGGTGCCGGTCGGGTTGTTGGGGTTGGCGATGAAAATTATGCGGGTGCGCTCGGTGATCGCCGCGGCCATTCGCTCGAGGTCATGTCCGAACTGGGCGGTGGGCTTGGCCACGATCTTTTTATAGCCGCGGCTGTCCACCGCCAGACTATAGACCACAAAGGCGTGCGCGCTCATGACCGCCTCGTCGCCCTGCGTGAGGAAAGTCGCGGCGAGCAGTTCGAGGATCTCGTTGGACCCGTTGCCGAGCACGAGGTTGTCCGGAGACACGCCCAGCTTCTTGGCCAGCTTGTCCTTCAGATAGGTCCCGTTGCCGTCCGGGTAGCGGTGCAAATTGGGCAGGGCCTTTTTGATGGCGAGGAGCGCCTTGGGGGAAGGCCCGATCGGGTTTTCGTTGGAGGCGATCTTGATCGAATTCTTCACGCCCAGTTCCCATTCCAATTCCTCGATGGGCTTGCCCGGGACATAGGGCACCAGGCTCCGGATGTATTCCGGGACCCAGGCCGCGGGGTTGGTTTTATTTTTTCCGTTCATCAGACCAATACCTCCTGCGCGACCCGTCTCGTTTTGGGGAATGACCCGAGCACGCGCACAAACACGCTCCGCTTCTCCAGGTTCTTGAGCGCGTCGCTGATTTTCCGGTCCTGCACATGCCCCTCCATTTCCACGAAGAAAACATATTCCCAGGCCCGGCCCTTGAGCGGCCGCGACTCGATCTTGGTCAGGTTGATCTTGCGGCGCGAGAAGGACTGGAGCGAGTTGAACAGCGCGCCCGGCCGGTCCTTCAGCGAGAACATCACCATGGTCAGGTCCTTGCCGGTCCGCTCGACCGACTGTTTGCCGATGACCAGGAACCGCGTGAAATTATTCCGCTGGTCCTCGATCCGGTCCGCCAGGATTTTCAGGCCGTAGAATTCGCCCGCATACGCGCTGGCGATCGCCGCGGAATTCTTGTGCGCGGCCGCGAGCTTGGCGGACTCGGAGGTGCTGGCCGCGTCCAGTACCGGGACCCCGGGCAGGTTCCGCCGCAGCCAGGTCCGGGTCTGCGCGAGCGCCTGGTAGTGCGCATAGACACGCTTGATCTGGTCCATTGATTTCACGCGGCTGAGCAGGCACTGGTGGATTTCGAGGATGATCTCGGCGCAGATTTTCAGGTTTGAACCGAGGAACATGTCCATGGTGTGGCTGACCACGCCCTCGGTCGAGTTTTCCACCGGCACCACCCCGTAGTCCGCGTCTCCGCGCTCGACCCGCTCGAACACATCCTTGATCCCGGTCTCGGGCAGGAACTGGGTCTTGTGCCCGAACTGGCGCACCGCGGCGAGGTTGGTGAAAGTGGCCTCCGGCCCGAAATAGGAAACCTTGAGCGGCCGCTCGAGCGAGCGACAGGCGCTGATGATCTCGCGGAACACCGGTTTGATCGAGTCCAGCGGGAACAATCCCCGGTTCAAATTTTCCAGCCGCTCGAAGATCTGTTCCTCCCGGCCGGGAAAATAAACCTGGTCCGTGAACTCGCGCTTGATCGCGCCGATCCGGTGCGCGAGCGAGGCCCTCGAGTTGAGCAGCTTGAGGATCTGCTCGTCAACCCGGTTGATCTGCTGCCGTAATTTCTGCAATTCGGTCTGCTTCATGGTCTTCTCATTTGATTGGTTGTGAATGCCCTCAAAACCCCTTTTTAGCACCTTATAGTCTTATCACAAAATTCTTTAAATTCAAATACATTCACTTGGGAGCGGGGGCAAGCGAACTTATCGCCGCCGGAGTGTCGGGGACCTGCAAAACCAGAAAAGGAGGAAACTATTTCAGATGTTGGTCGAAGAAAGTCATCATCCGGTTGAACGCGTCGTTGCTGGCTTTGCCTTTGAAGTTGATGTCAAAGCCGTGGGTCTGGAGCGGATAAGTTTTCAGCTCGACCGGGACACCAGTGTCCTTAAGGGCCTGGTAATACAACCGGGTTTGGCTGTAGATCGGGTCCAGTTTCCCCACCACCAGCAGGGTCGGCGGGCTATCCTTGCTCACATAATTTATCGGCGAGGCGAGCTGGTAATTGTCCGGCGCCTTTTTCTTCGAGCCGCCCAAAAACTTGCTCGGAATGTTGGTCGCGGCCATCAGGCCCGGTTGATTGAAATCAAACACGCCGAAGAACGGGACCTGCGCGGAAACCTTGAGCGAAAAGTTTTTGCCCTCGTAGCCGGTGGGCGAGAAATGCGGATCGTTCCAGGCCGTCGAGACCATGGCGATCAAATGGCCGCCCGCGCTCCCGCCGGTGATCCCGATCCGGGAGGCGTTGCCTCCATATTCTTCCGCGTGCTCCTGAATCCAGGCTATTGCCCCCAGGCAATCGTTGACCTGGATGGGGAACTGGTATTTGGGCGCCAGCCGGTAGTTGACATTGAACACCACATAGCCGCGATCGCTCATGCGCTGCGCCCAACTGTTCATCTCGCTCTTGTCGCTCGCGCTCCAGCCCCCGCCGTGGATATAGACCAGCACCGGCAGATCCTTCGCGCCGTTCGGCCAGTGCGCATCGAGCTTCAAAAACTCCGCGCCCGGCACGCCCGAGGCGTAGGGAAGGTCATAGCGCGAGTTGTCCGCCGGCTTATAGGCCTGCTGCGAGCGGATCACGCAGGATGCGGCAAGTGTCAAGATGACGCTCAGCATCCCGATTCTCATTGCAGCCTTCTTTCTGCTCATTGGTCTCGCTCCCATCTGTAATCTGTAATTTGTAATCTGTAATATTTTTATGGTTTCATCAAGTCATGCTTTTCCCAGAACGCGCACTTCTCGACATTGTCCGTGCCCCGGACCGAGATGGGCAGGTCCAGATAGATGCGCTGCCTAGCCGCCGTGTCGTATTTGGGCCACGGGGTCAGCCCGACCCCGTTGGGGTCGCCGGTCCTGGCGAAGTTGGTCCAGTAACTCATCATCGCGCTGACCAGCGGCTGGGCCTGCTCGACCTGCTTTTTGGAGGCGACAATATTCGCCGGGGGCCGGTCGAGCGTGCCGAACACGAACGGGATCTCGACCGCGTGCGCCGCGCCGATCATGTGCGGCAAGCGGTGCCGATCAAAGTCGAACCGGTAGTAATAGACCGGCCCGAACGCGGACACGCCCTCCGCGGCCTGGTAGCACGGGCACCCGAGCCCGACATCGCCGATGGCGTCAATGATCGCGTCCGCCGGCTTGCGGTAGTTCTGATAAGGATACAATTTTTCGATCCCGCTCACGGTTTCCCCGCCCAGCACCTTGTCCACCGCGTAATGGACCAGCCCCTTGGGCGCGGACCGAATCCCGGGCATGGCCATGGTGAACAGCTTGCCCTCGTCGCGGTTGGTCCCGACCATCAGCGGCACGCGGTTGAATTTGCCGGACCGGATCGCCTCGAGCGGCGTGCCGTTCAGCGCCCAATGGTCAATATGCGGAATCCACTCGAAACCGCCCAGACTCGAACTCTCCGCTTTCTGCTCCCGCTCCTTTTTCGGCTTGGCCTTTTCCAGCTCCTTGTATTTCTGCCGCGCCAGTTCGATTTCCTCCGGGGTCTTGCCCCGCAGGCACGGCACCGGGTCGCGGAATTCGCAGCCCGCTTCTTTCACGAACTGTTTGCCGACCTCGTAGCCCTTGTCCATCGTGGCCGTCACATCGCACCCGCCGGACTCGATGATGGCCTTGTCAAAGGTCCCGGCCGCGAGCGGAGAGCCGAGCAAATTGCACACGCTCCACCCGCCCGCGCTCTCGCCGAAGATGGTCACATTATTCGGATCGCCGCCGAAGCCCGCGATGTTCTGCTTGACCCATTTGAGCGCCTCGATCTGATCGAGCAGGCCGTAGTTGCCCGAGCTGCCTTTCGGGTCCTCCGCAGAAAGGTCCGGCAGGGCCAAAAACCCGAGCCAGGCCAAGCGGTAGTTGATAGTTACCACCACCACATCTTTCTGCGCGGCCAGCCGGTCGCCCCAGTAAATCGGGATGATGCCGGAGCCGGAGGTGAGCGAGCCGCCATGAATCCAGACCATCACCGGCAGCGGCCGAGGGCCGTCGCTTTTTTGCGGCCGCCAGATGTTCAGGTATAGGCAGTCCTCACTCCGCGCCGCCGCGGCCACGCCCGGCATCGGCCCGTCGCTCTGGACGCATTCCGCGGAAAATTGGTCGGCCTTGAACACACCAGTGTGTTCTTGGGGTGGCGTCGGTGGACGAAACCGTAATCTGCCCACCGGCGGGGCCGCGTAGGGGATGCCCTTATAGACGCAGACCGGTTCCTTCAAGTCGGACGCGCCCGAAATTTTGCCTTGCGCGGCGGAAACCGGGTCCGCGCAAATGTCCGCGCCACTCGACTTGCCCGAAATGATCGCCGCCAAAACCCCAATCATGATTATTGCCGACCTTTTCATCTTATCCTCCCTGCCTGATTTTTAAACCCTTCCACCATATCACACTCCGGTCCGGCAATTCAAATTCCGGGAAAGGTTTGCGCGCGATTGCCAAGGAAACGATTATGTGCTAAATTATTTAATGTTAAATGGAGGTGTAGGTTAATGCCAAACATAGGACCGTGGGAACTTCTGATCATTCTATTCATCGTGGTCTTGATTTTCGGGGCCGGAAAGATCCCGCAATTGGGCAAGAGCCTGGGCGAGGGCATCCGGAATTTCCAGGCTTCGATCAAAGGCGACAAGAAAGATCCAACCAAACCCGGCGCCGGACCGGAAGCAAAGAACAACTAGGGTCCGGTCCCATAAATTGTGATGCAGGCATCTGGCCTGCTGACGCATTGATTTTGCGGGCTGGAAGCCCGCGCCACAATTGAAAAACCAGTTAAGTTATTTGCAGGACAGGACTCCAGGTTTTTAGTTTTTCAAGTTTTTTTATCTTTCCCGCTTTCGCGGGCGTTTATCCTTGCCTCTAACAAATCCAGCGCGGCTTCCTGAATCCTCGGGTGCAAGACCTGGTTATCGGCGAGGTCTTCCAGATCCTGTTCGAGCAGGAAATGGAGCAAGCTGAGCGAAATCTGGGTCGGGCAGTAGGGATTGTTGATCAGGGTTTTCTTGACCGAGTAATGGTTGACCCATTTCTGGCTGCGGTAGACCATCCAGAGCACCTGGGCGCTGGTCGGCCGCTTGGAGGCGATCATGATGACTTCCTTGACGGTGAGGACGGGGTTCTGGAGCAGGATCTGGATCACCGCGGGGTTCTGGTCGTGGAGCAGGCGGGTGAGGAAATCGCGTTCGCGGGCGCGGGCGAGCGATTTTCTCCGGCCCAGGGTCAACTCCTTGAGTTCGCGGTCTTGAAGAGGCTCGTCCTCCGTGCCGGGGATGCGCCAGGGCGGGGTGCGGGACATGATCCGAACCACATCCTGGTAGTCCTTGCCGCGGGCCACGGTATAGACCCCGCTCATTTTTCGGGGGCCGAGGTAATGGGTCAACAGTCCGATGTCGGAAATGACGCGGTAGCCGTCCTGGAAAAAAGGCTTTTTCTCGCGGGCATTGGCGGAGATCAGGTGGAAAATTTCCGCGACCATTTCGTCGTCGAGTTTTTTCAATTTTTTGCAAAGGGCATAGGTCCGCTGGCGCCGGTCCATGATGGGGGAGATTTCCGTGAGGATGCGCCGGGAGATTTTTTCAGCGTCTTCGCGTTCTAGCGGCATGATCTGAATAAGAAAGCCGGGAGCTTTGCGGAGCCGGGCCCGGCTTGGGGTTTGGATTTATTCACTACCCTTTATCAACTCGAAAGTTTTGGTCTTGACATCGAAGCTGGCCACGCCCGCGGGAATGACGAAAAAGACCGCGGCGAAATCGCGCGCCTCCCCGGGGAGCACCTCGTTATTTTTCATGTTCCTTCCCGCGAGGGCGTCCATCCAGCCTTCGATGTCCTGCTGGGACATGGAGGCCAGCTCGGTTTTGGTGAAGCTGACATCGGCATAGCTGTAGCCCACCGCGAGCGCATTCCGGTTGGCGTCATAAAGGGTCGCCTCCACCTGAATGCCCCGGACCGGAACCGGCCAATCGTTCCGGACCTTCCCCTGAACCACCGCCACCGACCCGCCTTCGTTCCGCTGAATAATCGAGTAGGTCGCCTGTTCCCTTAGAGGGTTCACCTCGCCCTTGAGTTCCTTCTTCTTCAGCTTGAGCGCGACCAATAGCTTCTCGACTTCCGGCGCCGCTTTCAGCTTGGCGAAATTGGCGGCCTTGGCATCCGCGAAG
>CAIUDS010000700.1 GCA_903897985.1 uncultured delta proteobacterium | reverse complement strand
GATGCGCTCAAAAAAGTGGTTCTGGAAGATCTGGCCTTGAATTCCATCCCCTCGCAAATCGGCAGGTAGCAGATGGGGAAATGGAATTCTGATGAAGAAAATCCAGAACCGAAGGACCACTAAGGGACTAAAACGCTCGGTCAAGGAACACCCGGCCTTTGGGATGTGGAAAGACCGCAAAGACCTCCAAGATGTGGACCGGGCCGTGCGCGAGCTAAGAAAGGAACGGTTTTCTGATTCTTTATGCCAGTGCCGATTAAAGCCGAGGGTCAGGATCGGGAAGAGGTCATCCTCCAAAACAGCCCCGCCTTCTGGAAAATGATCGCCAAACGCCGCTCGGAAAAAACCATTTCCCTGCAGGAACTTAAAAAGCGGCTTGGTCAAAAATAACCTTAATCCCAGTAGATCTTTCGGTCACAAGAATCCCTCCTCAGGGTAAATTTCCGGGATAAGCAGGTCTATTTATTTTTTAGAGACTTAGAAGTGCTATGCTTCGACCAATTATAGGCATCCAGCAATTTTGGCAAAGATACCCCGGTTTCCTTCCTCATTTCTTCCTTGGGGTGTTCCTTTAACACTTCCCTGATTTCCTGCTGCATTAGCCACATAAAATGAATATAACCGGTTTCATTGGGGTAGCAACCATAATGATCACATATGCCATTATCCCACATCATAAACAGATTTGGATTAACGCCATGCATCAATTTCGAGGCCCCGATGCTCCCCAGGGTAACTTGCCTTTTGGTGCCTTGCAAAGTTGTATCATGGAGCATCTTAAAAATAGATTTTATGTTACTGACATTTTGCTGGTTAAACTCCAAATTTTCGATGCCAATTTTCTCAAGAGCACCAAATTCGTCTTTTACCTGCAATAGGGAGTTTTTCAAACTATTTTCATTATTCCTTATTGGCACTCTGGAATCCCATCTCCTTACAAAGGCAACAATATTATCCAAATTGTTCCAGGCGGCCTTGTTACTCAAGACCAATTGATAAGCCTCATCTGGCGGGTGAGCCTTGCTTGCCTCAAGCAGCTCATCATATTTTATGTTGAACCCGATCATTTTGCACCTCCTTTTACGCTTTTTAGGAAAGCATATTCGTATCGGTTGGTCAAGGCTGGGAATAGGACCTTCTATGTAATCATGCGAAACAACTTTTCCAGAGTCTCGTGGGTTCCATGCAGAGATAGGTCCAGGTTTTTGGGCTGTGGTCGCGGATGCGGTGAATCAAGTCCAGATAAAATCTGGCGCGGATCGGGCGCAAATAGCGGAGTTTGCCATCCTGACCCGGGAACATTTCGCCGCAAAGAATTCGGGATTGCGGATGCCGGTCCTTGATCACGGGCTTTAGGCTGGGAGGAAAACGGAGAGTGCCCAGGCTGATCCAGCTGACTTTGTCAGCCTTAATCTGCTTAAAGATTCGATCCACCAGGCATAGATAAGACTCCAGGCCATATTCGGGCAGGATGGGATCAAAATGGAAGCCGGCGTGCCAGCCTTTTTCTGTCAATATTTTTGCCGCCTGTAAGCGCGCCTCAATCCCGGCGGAACCTTTCTCTTCGTTCCTAACGGCTTCGTCCGGATTGACCGACCAGGAGATCACAATGTTTTCGCTCGGCTTGAGTTCCAGGATCGGCTCGATGCGATCGGCTTTGGTTTTAAGTTCAAACACGAAATTTTTACGCTCCTGGAAAAATTCCAGGAGCTTTTTGGCATAGCCCAGTTCCGGCTCGAGCGCCAGACTGTCCGCCAGTTCTCCGGTCCCCAATCTGATTCTGGCCTTGGGATGCGCCTTTTCCCATTTTTCAATTTCCGCGAACATGTCTTCGATATTGAGGTAAACCGAGATGGGCAGGGCATTGAGATAACCCTGGAGGATGCAGTATGAGCAATCGAGCGGGCATCCGGTGACCGGGCTGAGGATCCGGTATCCGCAGTTGACATAACCCGTTGTGCAGGGGCAGGGCTCGAAAAATCTGCCCTTGAAACCGGTCAGGAACAGGCTTTGCTTGCCCTCGGCAATGGGGTCGGCAAACTGTTCGAGAAAAGTATTGGCCTCCCGGACCTCGGCGACTTCCAGAATTTCCTTTGGCGCAAACCGGGAGATCAAATCAAGGGCCGCCGGTTGTTTCCCGGATTTATGCTCGAGAAAGATCCTTTTAATCTTCATCGAGTTCAAACAATTTTTGCCAGTCCGGACCCGCGGCCGCTTGCAAAAGTTGCTCGAATATTTTCAACGCATCCTTCCCGCGGTCGAGGGAAATTTGCAGCCGGTATTCCGGGCCCTCGAAAAAATCCGCCGGCTCCAGTTTGGCCTCGGCCGGTATCTTCAGTTCGCGCAGGAGCTTGCGGTGCCGGGAAGATAGTTTGACAAACTGCGGGTATCTAAGCTCCCGCAATTTCGCCAGCACGGGTTCGAGTTTCGGCGCGGCAATTGCTTTGAGAATGCGTTCGAGCTGGATCTGATCCCGCTTCTGGACCTCTTCAATCATCTCCAGAACCTGCCGGAGTTGGCTGGCGGTGGGCCGGAGTTTGAGCAAAAATTTCAGCGTCGCCTGGTCTTCCCGGGGCAGCCGCAAGAACCAGGCGAGATGTTTAAGACTCAGGTCTTTCTCGGTGAGATATTGTTTCCATTCGCGGTCCAGCTCAAATAAATTCCGGAGCAGCCCGATCGTGTTGACCCCCACCCCGAGCCCGGCTTCCGAGAAAAAGGAGCGGGCGATTTCAAGATCGCCGACCCCCAGCTCCTTTAATCTTTGCGCGGCTTTTGCCTGCTCGGCCGGGTTCAGGCCCCGGGTGCATGCATTCTCGAAAAACGCGATCCGGAACGCCCGGGCCTCGCTCATTTCTTTCGCGTCAAATACCAGGGCCAGCGCAGTTTTTTTCCGCAGCTTGCGCAGGGCGTCGCGCCGTTGGAATCCGGAAAAGAGTTCGAGGCCGTTTTTGGTTTGGCGGCAGAGGATGGGCGTGGTCTGGCCGATGGCTTGAATGGATTTGAGCAAGGGCTCGAGCGGCCGGAAAAAACTCAACCGGTATTGGGCTTCTCCGGCGAGGTCCGGGAGCGGAACTTTTGTGAACGCAGGTTGGTATTCCATTTTTCCGCGGCGGATTATTTTTGCTTGGACACGGCCTCGGCCCTTGCCTTGAGCTTGGTGGAGAGGAACAGCTCATCGGAGAGGCCGGTGTTGAATTTGGTGTCGGTGATCGAGAATTTGACGGTCTGGCCCTTGGTAAAATCCTGATAGGTCCCCGCGGTTTCCTGCCAGGAGTCGCCATATTTTTTTTCGTCCAGCAGGTTGAACTCGCGGAGCAATTTTCCGCTCTGGTCATAAATCTGGATTTTCTGGGGCCCAAAAGTTTCCTGGTTCACCCAGGTGAGAATCCGCGCGCCGTCCGGCGAATTCGGATCCTTCATCAGGCTTTCCACTTTCCAGCAATTCTTGCCCGCGACCTTTTCCTCGCCCAGAATTTTGTAGTCGGCCTGTTCCAGGTCAATGGCGAAAATCTTCATCGAGAACCCGAACTGGTCCTCGTACTTTTTCCCCTGCTCGTCGTTGAGCTCCTTGTACTGGTTGATCGCCGGGAGGTAATACCATTTCTGGTCGGGCTTGCCCTTGGCCGCGTAGTCCCAGGTGAGAAAACTGATTCCCGCGGCCGGCTCGGGCTCGGTGATCACGGCCAGGGTGGTGACCATTTCCGGATAATTTTTCTGGTACAGGGTCAGGCCGATATTCTTGGTGACGCCGGCGCGGGTCTTTTGGATGTTCACTTTCAGCTCGGCATCCCTGAAATTCTTGCGGTGGATGGTCTTTTCCAGGATTTGGCGGCCGGAAAGGCTTTGCGCCCCGGCCGCTCCGGAGAGCGTCAGGACCATTATGATCCCGAGTGCGGTCAGTCTCGCGTTCATCTCATTCCGGTTCCTCTCCGGCGGCCGGGCCGATCCGGAACTGGCGGAGCACGCCTTTGAGAATCTCGGACTGCTGGTTCAGGATTCCGATGTTCTTGTCCAGCACGGCCACGCTCGAGGCATTGCGCACCGCGATATTCTTGACCCGGCTGATGGCCTCGACGATCTTCTCGCTGGCTTGCGCCTGGGCGCGCTGGGTGCTGAGGATGAACTTGATCATCTGCTCGACATTCTCCATGGCCACCTGCACCCGAGAAGCCTCCTCGCTCTGGTTGCGCGAGCGGTTGAGCACGGTTTCGTTGACCTGCTTGATGTCGTCGCCGGCTTTGAGCACCAGGTCCACGCCCTTGCTTTGCTCGCGGGTGCTGAGCGCGATCGAGTTGATCAGGTCCGCGATGCTGCCGATTTCCTTGGTCGCAATCTGGACATTGTGCACCTGCTGGTCGGTGGCCTGATTGATCTTTTCCACGCTCCCCAGCGATTGTTCAACGCTTTTCACGATCCGCTCGAGCGCCGCGCCGGCCTCGTAGCTCAGGTTCACGCCCGCCTCCACCTGTTCGTAGCTCTTGCCCATGACCGTGATCACATTGCGGACGCCCTCCTGGACCTGCTTGATGATCCCGTCAATCTCGACGGTGGAACTGGCCACCCGGTCCGCCAGGCTCTTGATCTCGTCCGCCACCACCGCGAAGCCCTGCCCCTGCTCGCCGGCCTGGGCCGCGATGATGGCGGCGTTGAGCGCGAGCAGGTTGGTGCGGTTGGCCACCTCGCGGATAACCTTTAGAATCTTCTCGATCTGGGCGGCGCTCGTGCCCAGGCTCTCCAGCACCCCTTTGGCCTGGCTGACCGTGTCCTCGATGGCGCTGATCCCCTTGATGGTCTCCTGGACCGCCTTCACGCCCTGCGAGGCGCTCTTGCGCATCCGGTCAAAAATCTCCTTGTTCTGCTGGCTGATCCCGGACACCTGCTTGATGCTGGCCTCGGTCTCCGCCACCGCCCGGCTGGTCTCCGCGGAGCGCCGGTTCAACTCGTCCGCGTTGGCCGCAATCTGTTTGATGGAGCTGCCCATCTCATAGATGGAGCTGTTGTTGACCTCCCGGAACTTCCCCAAATCCTCCAGGCTCTTGCCCATTTCCTCGACCAATTGGATCATCTTGCCCGCCCGCGAAGTGGTCTCCTGCCCGGACCGGTGCAGGATTTCAACATTATCGCTCACTTCCTTGATCGCCCGGTTCACCTGGCTGATGTTGTGGCTGGTGGCTTCAACCGCCGCGGTCTGCTCCTCCGCGCCCTTGGCCACACTCTCCGAGCTTTTTAAAATTTCCGCGATCACCTTCCCGACCTGGTTGTAAGCGTCGCTCACCCGCGCGATCAATTCCCGCAAGTTGAGCACCATGCCCTTGAGCCTTCCGGCCAGGATGCCCAACTCGTCGTTGGAAATGATGTTGAAATCCGCGCTCAGGTCGCCCTTGCTCACCCGCTCGGTCTGTTCCATCATCTGCGTGAGCGGATAGACCAGGTCGAACGAGATCAGCCGGGAAATGTAAAAAGTAACGCCCACCATCACCAGCGCCATGATCCCCATCACCAGCAGCATCTTGAACCCGAGCGGGGAGAACTTGTCCCAGTCATAGACCATGGCCAGAAAAATCGGCGCGCCCTGGAACTCGCCCATGCCGGTCACGAACAGGCTCAGTTTGCGGTTGAACCGCAGCGGGAGCACCTGGCCCCGGAAGTCATTGAGCCGCCCGACCAGGTCCGCGTTAAGGCCCTGATCCAATCCGGTCACCGGGTCCTTCCCGTTCTGGTCGAGCAGGAAAAGGTTGACCCCGAGCAGATTGCCGGAATCGGGGAGCGTGGCCTGGATTTGCTCGGGAGTCATCTGGTTTTGGAGAAAAACCTCTTTCATGCGAAAGAGTTCCTCGAGATAGGTCTTCTGCACCACCATGGAGGTCTGGAGGTAGCCGAGCGTGACCAGGATGGCCAGACCCGCGACGATGATGGGGATGAAGCTCAGGCGGATTTTTCTCTTCAAGTCAAAGAAGGCGGTCTCGGCCTGGCTCAAATGGTAACCGGTCTCGTATTCCAGAATTTTTTGGGCGCTGACCCGGATAATCTTGCGCGAGAAATAGAACTGGAAAACCAGGGCCAGGAATCCGCCCAGGATCGAGACGATCAGGACGAAGATGGCCTCCCACACGAAAAAGATTTCCCCGCGGGGGAAGAGCAGGTTGATTAGCAGGAACACTCCGCAGCAGACCCAGAGCAGTAAAACCAGCAACGAAACCCGGATGGGAAATCGAACCAGTTCCTCCTGGGCCAGCAGGGCCTGCGGCCCCAAGTCATCCGGGTCGGCCTGCGCCCGCTCCATCTGGTCAAAAGCCTGGGTTTGCCGGAGCCAGCGATAGAAGAAAAAACTCTCAAACCCGACCACGAAGAAGCCGTTGAAAATCAAGCCGGGCATGGCTTTGAGCAGGTGGCCGGGGCCGAGGTCGGTGCTGGCCGCGAGCAATAAAATCATCGCCACCACCTCGCTTGCGCTCGCCAGAACGCTGATTGCAAGGACTTTCCTGAACACATCCCTGGAAATCAATACGCCAACCTCATTCCACTTAAATTCTAGCATAGCCGGGGCCGCGGAGCAATTCCCCGCCGGGATTGGCCGAAAGTTTCGGCCGGTGGTATTCTATATAAGGTCATGCTCGAGAAAATCGCCAAAGTGATTGCCCATATTGACCTGGACTGCTTCTTCGTATCGGTGGAAAGGGTCTTCCACCCGGAGCTTAAGGGCAAACCTGTGATCGTGAGCGGGAACCCGGAGGGCCGGGGCGTGGTCTCGAGCGCGAGCTACGAAGCCCGGGCTTTCGGGGTTCGGAGCGCGATGCCGATCCAGCGGGCGCGGAAATGCTGCCCGGAGGCGATCGTCCTGCCTGTGCGCATGGGCGCGTATGCGGAATTTTCCGAAAAGGTTTTCGAGCTGCTCCGGGATTTTTCGCCTTTGGTGGAGGAAGCGAGCATTGACGAGGCCTATCTGGATTTGACCGGGAGCGAAAAACTGCTGGGGCCTCCTCAGACCGCGGCCGCCTTGATCCAGCAGCGGGTCCGCGACGAGTTGGATTTGCCCGCTTCGCTCGGCATCGGGTCCAATAAAATGATCGCGAAGATCGCGTCGCAACAGGCCAAGCCCCTTGGGATCGTGGAGGTGGCCCTGGGTCAGGAGCAAAAGTTTTTGTCGGAGTTGCCCATCGGCGCCATCCCGGGGGTGGGCGGAAAAACCGAGGAGCGGCTGAATGTGCTGGGGGCGAAAAAAGTGAAACACCTGGTGCGGCTGGGGCCGAAACTTCTGGAGAGCCATTTCGGGAAATGGGGACGGGAGCTTTATGAGCGCGCGCAAGGCCGGGCGGATGACGAGGTGATCGCGGAGGCGAGCCTACCCAAGAGCCTCGGCAAGGAAGTGACCTTTGACCAGGACCTGGACGATTTTGACCAGATCGAACAATGGCTGTTCCTGCTCGCGCTCAAGCTGGGCCGCCGGCTTAGGCGCAAGCAGCTCTATGCGCAAAGGGTCACGCTCAAACTGCGTTCGCCCGACTTCCGCACCTGGACCCGCACCACCGGTCTGGACCGGGCCACGAGCGAGGATTGGGAATTATTCGCCGCGGGGCTTTTGCTGCTGCGGCGGGAAAAGGAAAAGGTCCGGCCGCTCCGGCTGCTGGGAATGAGCGCCGGCGACCTGGGCTCGAGTCCGGAGTTGAACCTGTTCGGCGAGGAGGAACGCGCGAAACGGGAGCGCTTGATGAAGGCGCTGGACCGGACGCGCGAGCAGTTCGGTTTTGACGCGATCTATCCGGCGCGGCTCCAGGGGCTGATGGAAAAAATCCGGGAGGAAGAGGAGGAGGGGTGATGAACAGGAAAATGATTTTGGGTCTTTGGGTTCTGGCGATGGCGCTGTTGCTTCCCGCAGCCGGGTTCGGCGCCTTATATAAATATACGGACCAGGACGGCCAGGTCCATTACACGGACCGGCCGGACCGGGTGCCGGCGGAATATCGGGATCAGGTCCAGAAGGTTCAGAAGGAAATCAATGTGGAGCAGTCCGAGCCCCAGGAAAAGCCCGAGAAAAAGTTCGGCGCGGGGGAGAGCACCTGGCAGCAACTGGTGGTCTTTGACAAAAACAACCAGGTGGTGGGAGTGGACCTCAGAAAACTCTTGCGCCGGAGTCTGCTCAAGAGCGGGCTGATCGTCTGGCTGGCCCTCGAACTCGTGCTGCTCATCCTGGCTCTAATTTTGCTTTTCCGGTTCCGCAACTGGCCCACCCAGGCCGGGCGCCGCAATTCCGCCATCGCCGTGATCGCGGGATATCTCGTCTCCAGTCTGGCCATCTTTTTCTTCCTGCTTTTGCCCGCGGCCCATAAATTTTTCAGCCTCAGCGAGGTCTATCTGACCGAGATCAGGACCAACCTCGGAGACGATCCCTCGGCCCAGCAGCTGCTGGACCGGTTCGAGGACCAACTCTCGTCTTACCAAGACAAACTGCCCTGAGCTATTCGAGTTTGCGGATCATTTGCTCGGCAAAGTCCGCGCAAAGGGAGAGCTTGGCCAGGTTCACTCTTTCCATCGTGTCGTCAAACCAGTGCCAGGGTTTGGGGAACAGCTTCTCGGTCAGAGCCATGAACGAAATCACCTGAAATCCCCGCGACCTTGCGATCAGCGTGTCCAGCGTGAGCGCGGTGTAAGGCCGGGCCTTGAGGCCGGAAAATTTCTTTTCCTTGACCAACTCATCCGCGATCCCGAGCAGTTTTTCCGAACCGCCTAACGGCCAGATCATGCCCTCCTTCGTGATGTAACAAATATCGCCGTCCCCGATGGAATCGAAGTTCACGAAATAATCGCGGGTCCGGTCCAGCTCGGCCGCGTGCTTCCTGATGAAGTCGGCCATCCCCACCATTTCCACTTCCTCCGCGCCCGTGAGCAGCACCCGCAGGTCAACATTTTTGAGCGCGGATTCCTTGAACCTCTTCGCCAACTCCATCACGATCGCGACGCCGCTCGCGTTGTCCGCGGCGCCCTGCACCGGCTTTCCGCGCGCCTCCCGCTCCAGCATCATCACGGCCATGTACCCGAAATAGGCCGCGGGAAAAATCAGCGCGATTTCAAAAACGAGCGAATTCGGTAGCACTGAAAACAATCGCATCGTCATGATGGCCAAAACCG
>CAIUDS010000699.1 GCA_903897985.1 uncultured delta proteobacterium | reverse complement strand
TCCTGACCGTCTAACACTTTTCCGAGGGGCGCAGCCCCTCTTTGGACTGCGGCGTCCGCGACGCCGCTTTCCATCGCCCGCCGGCAACGCTCAAACTCAATGTTCACGATTTGACCTTTGCCGGTTTTTATTATATCCAACTTAATCATGGACCATTGGCCGCATGCTCCCCTTCATCAGATTACCGAAACCGGCGCTTATATGGTTACCGCCGGGACCTATCAGCGCGCTCATTTTCTAAGCACCGATTCCAAACTCGCTCTCTTCCAGGGCCTGCTCTTTGAATTGGCCGACAAATATCAATGGCGGCTTCAGGCTTGGGCGATTTTGAACAATCATTACCATTTCCTCGCCATTTCTCCCGAATCCCCCGAATCCTTGCGGACCATGCTCAGGCTTCTGCATTCATTGTCCGCCCAAAAGATCAACGCGATGGATCAGTCGCCGGGCCGAAGGGTCTGGTTCCAGTACTGGGACAGTCTGATCACCTATCAGCGCTCATATCTTGCCCGTCTCCACTATGTCCACCAAAATCCGGTTCATCATGGAATCGTGAAGGATGCGCGGGATTACCAATGGGGTTCGGCCTCCTGGTTCGAGCTTAATGCGACCCCGGCTCTGGTCAAAACCGCGCAAAGTTTCAAAATTGACCGCGTCAAAGTGTTTGATGATTTTTAAGTCGGGCGGAGAATTAAAGCGGCGTCGCGGACGCCGCAGTCCAAAGCGCCTTCGGCGCAGACAATTAAAAGTGTTAGACGGTCAGGGCGGTCTTCTTTCCGGACTCGGCGGTTGCATCGTGACCATAAGGTATTATAATATAATGATGGACGGCCGAAGGGGAGAAGCGCAAAGGGCGGTTGCAAGAGCGCAGGCGGAAAGCTTGGAGCAGGCCGGAGGCTGGGGCCGCGCGTTTGGGAATCCGGGGCGCCGAAAAGGGAAAAATTGCGGCCAAGTCATTTTTTGCTTGACAAACTTTTAAAAATATGCCAAAATCTGGAACGGTTAATATGGAAGGGTTTTCTGCAAAAGGCAGATGAAAAAAGTGCGAGAGCATACGCCAGGAGCATGAAAAATTTGCAATGATTTTCCATGGCAGAGGGTGGCTATAGATTGAAACAGTTTGATTTTGTTGATGTTTTTAACAATGATGCAAATGGCCTGATTTTTGCATTTTTAAGGAGTTAAGCTTTGTCTAGGAAGATCAGACGGGAAAAGGCAGTTGCGTTTACGGATTTAGAAGACGGAAGCGGCGTTCTTTTACATCTGGATAATAAGTTTTATTACTCGCTGAACATAACCGGGAGCTTCATCTGGAAGCTTTTGGAGGAGAAGGAAGAGTTGAGCGAGGAAATCTTGCTGGAAGCGGTGGTTGACAATTTTGATGTTGACCTCAAGGAAGCCAAAACGGATTTGGATGAATTTATCGAAGATTTGTTAAAAGAAGGATTGATAAAGATTCAGCAGGAAAAGATGGAATGAGGAGGTGAAGATTTGAATCTCTCGATAGTAAAAGACAGTAAAAATCAAAAAGAAGGGAGGATTTTGATGAAAACAATGGGTAAATGGACGGTAACACTTTTCATGATCACCCTGCTCGCCGGATGCTACGGCGGAGGGTCGTCGTCGTCTTCGGATGAGGGGCCGATCTCGGCTCGGCAACATCCGACCGCGGGGACCTGGAAAGTAACTCTTAATCCGCGAGGAGAAAGCATAACAATTGAACCGGTAACCTTGGCCGCGAAAGGCTATCCGATTGGGATTACCTATTCCCAGGCGGCGCTTTTGACCGACAGCAATACGGTCGCCTTGCACAACCGGATGGTCGCCAAGAGCGAGGTGGTCTGCAGCGCCACCATGGGCAGTTCCTTCACCTGCGGCGCCACGAAATTCGATCCGACCACCGACTATGTCATTGTTCTTAACGCAGACACCTCAACGCCGACCATACCGAGCACCATTGCCCGGACCCCGGGCAGCACGATCCCGAACAGCACCATGGTATATGTCAGCTACAAGTACTTCAAATGCAACAATTGCCAGACCATGGACCTGTCGTTCGATGTCTATGATGAGGGCTCCGCGCGCGGAGAAGCGGTGGTTCTGAATGGGGTCGTCCCGACCGCCCTTGCCCACCAGAACTTGTTAGGCGCGCCGGTTCCGACAGTGTATCGAACCGATATTCCTGAGGCGGATGACGATCCGGCGATCTTGGCGGGGACCACGCCGGTAACTTTGAGTCATACGAATATATTGAGCATGATTAATGTATGCGACGCTATCGCCCAGGGCGGGACCTGCTTCACCCAGGATACGGATTATACGATGGATATGGTTGCGGGAACCATTGTCAGGATAGATGGCGCCGGCATAACCGATCCGACAACCGTTTATGTCACCTATACCTATAGCCCTCCGGCGGTGACCCCAGCCGATTATGTTCTTGACCTGGTGAATGGGACCCTGGCCCGGACCGTCGCCAGCACGATTCCGAATCCCGGGACGGTTTTTATTGATTACATGTTCCCTTCCGTGTCTTATTCGGATGACGGCGGCAATAAGACCACCACCGCGAACATTACCATTAAAAATTCCACCAATTTGTATTGGGAAGAGCTCCGGGCCATGATCGGCGGCACCAGCGGCCCGGGCCTGACCGCGACCCTGCGCAATTCCGACTATCCGCTTATTGGCGGCGCCACTTCCGACCGTCCGAACATCTTGACCACCCAGCCGGTGGACGGGTGGAATTCCGGGCAGTGTTATACCACTGGCGGCGCTTGGGCCGATTATCTGCACCCGGTGGTCCAGGGCTGTGAAACCATCCCCCATCCCGCGAATGCCCTACCCTATATGACGCAATGGATGGACCCGGTTTGCGGAAAGTTAAGCGAAACCTGGAAATTTTCGGGAAGCCAGTCGCAGTATGTGTTCTACATGCAGCTTACCGGAAACAACTATCCTTGGGAGCCGGATACCGGCTCGGTCGTTACTCCCGATGCCCGGTGGAATAAGACTTATTATCCCACCTATTATGCGCAACTGGCTTACCTGGTCCCGACCAGCGCGGCCTTGGACACGGCAACCACCGGCGGCGCCTGCGCCGGCGCGGATGCGGCCAGAAAAGCTTATTGGGACGGCGCCATGAGCAGGGTCAAAGCCGATGCCGCGGAAACCAACCGGTGCGGAACCTTGATCACGAACCCACACCTTGCGCCCGGAACCTATTTCGCTCTTAATCTCGGCCTGGAATACCCCGACTATATCGAGACCAAAGCCGGCACCTTCTGGAGCACTTATGCAGCCGTAGCCGCGAAAAATATTTACGCCGCGGCGGCAACCGGCACCCCCTATTACACCACCATGATGTTTGAAATCCTGCTGGATCCCGGTGTGCTGCAAACCTTCTCGTCGCCAGCTGCTACTCCGAATGGAACGGTGTTTCCGGGCGGTTTTACCCGGTTGTTTACGGGCGCCTCAACTTTAAGCCAATCCACCAAGCCGTGGAGCCATGCCAAATGGCAGATTGACGAACCAGCCAGCAACAGCGGCGCTTATTTCTATTCCAGCCAGAATACTGCGGCCGGAGCTGCCGCCGGAGCCTTTGAATTCTTCAAGGCGCCGTCCACCGCCCCTTTCCGCACCTTCATGTATATCAGCGAGAGCGCCACCGAGTATTGCGGCGGCACGGGCAATTCCATGGTCAACTTCCCCTACCATGCGGGTATGTGGGGCGTAGCTCATTACGAGCTCAATGGCGCGCTCTACCCGAAATGCAAGCTGGTTACCGAGGGCGCGGATGCGGATATTGATTTCTGGTTTGGCATGATGGTTATGAAGGTAAGACGGAGCACCGATGCCGTTCCGTTGGCGGGAGATTGGTCTTATATTCGGTTTGACCAGACCGCCAATAACTTCATGAAGTTGCAATGGAACAATAAAACCGCTTCCAATTTAACCACCGGCGGCGTTTATGAAGACCCCGGCACCACCTTCTGCTTCCGGAAGGGCACGGTTGATGCTCCACCCGTTTGTCCCGGCACCATGGATAATTCCGACCTGCTGATTAATGGAGGCAAGCAAGTCGGCAATCCGTCGCTTCCGCCCGGAATCCGCAGCGATAATCCGGCATGGAATTCGGATGTTTGTCCGAAAGGCAAAAATACCTGCGGTGGAAATCAGTATGTGGTCGGAGTGGTCTGCGTACAATAGTCTGAAACCAGAACCGGGGGGAGGGTTAAACCTCCCCCCGGCAAAAAAAATGAAAGGAGAAATGAAAATGAAGAAAGAGAAAAAGAGTTATCAGAAGCCGGAGATCAAGAAGAACAAGCACCTGGTCAATGTGACCTTCCTGTCGGGCCCCTCCGTTCCGGGAACCCCGGGATCGCCGGGAAGCGTGGTTTAATCAGAAAACATTAACGGTTAGAAAAAGAAGGCGGGTTAAAGACCCGCCTTCTTTTTTGGGGGTTAGCGGGATTGCGCTGAGCGCCGGATGTTTCCATCGGTACGCGCTGAAGCCTGCTTGCAGCTCCCGTCAAAAGGATATAGCATAATCCAACGCGTGCCCAAAACAGCGCTCATAACCGGGATTACCGGCCAGGATGGCTCGTATTTGGCGGAGCTTCTGCTGCAAAAGGGCTGCCGCGTTTTCGGCATGATCCGGCGCTCGAGTTATGAAAAGCTGGACCGGATCGCGCATATCGAAAAAGATTTGGAACTGATCCAGGGCGACCTGTTGGATCAGAATTCCCTGCATAATGCCATTGCGTTGGCGCGGCCGGATGAGGTCTATAATCTGGCGGCCATGAGCTTTGTGCCCACCAGTTGGAACCAGCCGGTTTTGACCGGGGAATTCACCGGCTTGGGCGCGACCCGGCTGCTGGAGGCCATTCGTCAAATAAAGCCCGATACCCGGTTCTACCAGGCGAGTTCGAGCGAGATGTTCGGCAAGGTCCGCCAAACGCCCCAGAACGAGGATACGGCCTTTTATCCGCGCAGTCCTTACGGGGTCGCCAAGGTCTATGCCCATTTCATCACGGTCAATTACCGGGAGAGCTACAACCTGTTCGCGGTGAGCGGGATCCTGTTCAACCACGAGTCCCCGCGGCGGGGCCTGGAATTCGTGAGCCGGAAGATCAGCTACGGCGCGGCCTGCATCAAGCTGGGTTTGGCTCAGTCCCTGAGCCTGGGGAACCTCGAGGCCCGCCGGGACTGGGGCTATGCCGGGGATTATGTCCGGGCCATGTGGCTGATGCTGCAGCAGGACCGGCCGGAGGATTTCGTGATCGCCACCGGCGCCAGCCATTCGGTTTCGGAGTTCGTGGAGTCGGCCTTTTCCCATCTGGGTCTGGACTGGCATGATTATGTCAAGGTGGATCCCAAGCTGCTCCGGCCCGCGGAAGTTCATCACCTGCTCGGAGACCACGGCAAGGCCGAGCGGGTGCTGGGCTGGAAGCCGGAAGTCCGGTTCGAGCAGCTGGTCAAGATGATGGTGGACGCGGACCTGGCCCTGCTCCAGAGACAAATCTCGGCTGGCAACAGTCCTGCCCCGAGAGTCTGATGACGATCCTGATCACCGGCGCCGGCGGCTTCATCGGCCGGCATTTGATCGAGGCCCTGCTTCATAGCGGCCAAGGGCCTCTGGCCGGCCTCGACCAAAACCCGCCCGCGAAATTTCCCGTAAAGTTTTTTTGCGCGGACCTGCGCGACGACCGGGCCGCGGCGGAGGCGATTGGGCGGATTCAGCCCGAGCGGATTTATCATCTCGCCGGATACAGCTCGAACGCCAGGTCTTTCTCCGAGCCGGCAACCGTCATCAGGGACAACCTCGGCATGGCCGTGAACCTGCTGGGCGCGGTTGCGAAACTCGATAAGCCTTGCCGGACCCTCCTGCTCAGCACGGCCCAGGTCTATGGGGACGCCCGGGGCCGGCTGCGGGAAGAGGATCGGCCCGCGCCCCTAAGCCCTTATGCCCTGAGCAAGCTGGGCATGGAGGAAGTCGCGCGGTTCTATCACCGGACTTGCGGACTGGACCTGGTGGTGACGCGGGCGGCCAACCAGTTCGGACCCGGGCAGAGCGATGAATATGTGGTGAGCAGTTTTGCGCGGCAGCTCCTTGAGCTCAAGATGGGCCTGCGCCGGGCCGAACTCGAGGTCGGGAACCTGAAAGCCAAAAGGGATTTCATTGATGTGCGCGACGCGGTCTCGGGATATTTGCTCCTGATGGAGAAAGCGGAGGCCGGTCAAACCTACAACCTGGCGCAGGGCCGGAACCTGGCGATCGAGGATCTGCTGTTCCAGATGATCGAGTTCTGCGGCCTGGAGCGCAGCCATATTAAGATCCGGGTTTCGGCCGGCCGGTTGCGGCCGGAGCCGAAGGCGGAAGCCGTGATCTCGGTTGCCCGGATCCGGAAACTGGGCTTCCGGCCGCGGATAAAGCTGGAGACCAGCTTGCGCGACCTGCTGGATTACTGGGGCCGGGTGTGCGCTAAGGTAGTGTCCCGCAAATAAGTTAACCGATTTTTCCGTTGTGGTGCGGGCTTCCAGCCTGCAAAATCAACAAGTTGGCAGGCAAGATGCCTGCACCACAATTTAAGGGACCCCACTAGGGCTTCACGAACAGCGCCGAGACCGAGTCGGGCTTGAGCTCGAGGTCGCTCAGAAGAAACCCCCGGTCTCCGGCGCCGCAAAAATTCAGCTCGAGGTAATATTCCGCCAGGTATCCGAGTTCTCCCAGCACGGTGGTGGGCGCCAGGTAATCCCCGACCTGCAGACGCTCGATGCCGACCTGGACCACGCAGTTGTGGTAGTTGAGGGAGGCGTCGGCCATCAGGTTGAAATATTTTTGCGGGTTGATCCGCCGGGAATACTTGCCGGTCACCCGGTTTTCCTCGAACTTGAGTTCGGCCCGGGCTCCGGAATTCTTCGCCAGGAAGTAATGGTTCAAGAGCCAGTTGGCCTCTTTTTCATTCAATTTCACTTTTACCTGCGGGAGTTTGCTATTCGAGGAAAGGAAGCCCTTGAGGGGAAAGAGCTTGAGCAAATTGGCCTGATGCGGCAGGTCCAGCTCCGGAACTTCGAGGGCCATGCCCTGCTCCGCATACAGATGCCGCTCCGTCCAGATGATGCCGTAAATACCCGCGGCCGCGGCCGCGAGCAGGAAGAATAGAATCACGCCCAAAAAGAATTTCAAGCATCCCTTCATTGATCTCATGCTCCCGAAGATTTTTTTCCGTAGTCAGGGGGATTATTTCTTGGTAAGCTTTTTCCGCTCCTGAAAAAGCGGATCGGCTTCCTGTAACTCCCGCCGCATAACCTTGCCCACCATGCTTTTGGGCAGGTCCGGCCGGAATTCCACCAGCCGCGGCACCTTGTAATGCGTCATATTGTCTCGAGACCAGGCGATCAACTCGGCCTCCGTAACCTTGCCCGCGTATTCCGTGCGCAGCACCACCCAGATCTTGATGATTTCCCCGGTGTCCGGGTCCGGGATGCCCGCGGCCGCAACCTCGCTCACCGCGGGATGCTGTCCCACCAGTTCCTCGATCTCCTTCGGGAAGATGCTGTAGCCCTTGTATTTGATCAACTGCTTTTTGCGGTCCCGGATGTAAATCCAGCCTTCCTCGTCCATATACCCGATGTCCCCGGTCCGGAGCCAGATCCGACCGCCGATTTCCGTCAGCACCTCTTTGGTCTCCTCCGGCTGGTTCAAGTAGCCCTTCATCACCTGCGGCCCGTACACTCAGATCTCGCCCAGCTCTCCATAAGGCAGTTCCTTGCTCCCTTCCGACTCCAGGATTTTCCAATCGGTGCCCGGGAAGGGCAGGCCGATCGAGCCGATCTTGCGCTTGCCCCAGAACGGGCTCGCGCTCACCACCGGGCTGGACTCGGTCAGGCCGTAACCCTCGGTCAGTCTCCCGCCGGTCCTCCGTTCAAAGGCCTCCTGGACCGGCCGGTGCAGAGGCCCGGCCCCGGAAACGCACAGCGAGAACTTGCCGGTGACTTGGTATTTTTCCAAGTCCGGAAATTCCGCCAGGCGCTTGAACAGGAACTCCGCGCCCGGATACAAAGTCGCCCCGTCCGGGGCGATCTTGGCAACGGTGCGGACCAGTTCGTCGGTCTCGGGCGGTTTCGGGAAGAGCATCATCCAGGCGCCGACCTTGACGGAAATATTCATCACGCAGGTCATGGCAAAGCTGTGGAACAAGGGGAGCACGCCCACCGAGCAGCAGCCGGGGGAGACCTTGTAAAGCCAGGCCGCGCTCTGGACCGCGTTGCTGACCAGGTTGAAATGGGTGAGCATTGCGGCCTTGGGTATGCCCGTGGTGCCTCCGGTCATGATGTAGGTGGCGGAGTCTTGTTCCGGGTC
>CAIUDS010000698.1 GCA_903897985.1 uncultured delta proteobacterium | reverse complement strand
CCTTTATGTTAGGTTTATACAACATAATAGCTTGAAAAATAAGCGAAAGCAAGGGGAAAAGAAATTAAATAAAAAGGGTTAGACGGTCAGCTGTGGGGGCTGGACGGCAGGGTGGTCTTGTCCGGGCGGTTGGCCAACTATGAGGTTTCCTTGCGGGTCATTGCGATCACTGGCCACGAAACGCTTGAAGATTTCCCCAGGTATGATACCATTTAAAAGAAGATTTCGCGAGGGTGGCGGTCCGCCTTCGCCGACCGAAAGTTCGAGCATGAAGAGGCTTCCTCCTCCGCCAAGGCTACGGAGGACGAGTCGGAGGATTGGGCGACTTTTTAGCGACTGACTTCAGAGAACAACCATTTTAGGATTATGGAACTAGTGCGAGGGTGGCGGAACTGGCAGACGCGCGGGACTTAGGATCCCGTGCCTTCGGGCTTAAGGGTTCAACTCCCTTCCCTCGCACCACTGTGAAGAGATTAAGCTGATTAAGGGGATTAAGTTGATTAAGGCGCCCAAAGCCGCATCTTGCTTTTAATCAGCTTAATCATTTTAATCAGTTTAATCCAAAAAAGGAGCAAGGCATGAAGGTTGATGTCGAAGATGTAAGTAGTGTCGAGAAAAAGGTAAAGGTCGAGATCCCGGCGGAGCGGGTAAAGGACGAGTTTGAACTGGCGTTTGCGGAGTTGCAGAAGACCGCGCGGATCAAGGGTTTCCGGCCGGGCAAGGCGCCCATGAAGCTTTTGGAATCGCAGTTCAAGGACTATGTGAAGGAGAAGGTCCTACGCAAGCTGTTGGAGGAAACCATTACGCCGGCGCTGGACCGCAAACAGCTCAAGCCGATCACGGAGCCGGCCCTGGACTTTGGAGAGCTCAAGGAGGGCGCGGCTTTCAGCTATACCCTGCAGGTGGATGTCAAGCCCGCGGTCGAACTGAAACATTACACGGGCCTCGAGCTTACCCGGGAAGTGGTCGAGCTGACGGACGCGATGGTGGAGAAGGCGGTGGAGGACCTGCGGGAGCGCCAGGCGGTTTTTCAGGAGCCCAAAGCGCCGCGGCCGGCTCAAAAAGGAGACCTGTTGACCCTGGACCTCCGGGCGGAAGCCGGGGGCAAGGAAATAAAGGGGGAGGGCGGGATCGGCATCCAATACACCCTGGGCGACGAGGCCTACATCCCGGGCTTTGCCGATCAGCTTGCCGGAATGAATGTGGGCGATAAGAAGATCTTCACCGTGAAATTCCCGGAGGACCATTATCGGAACGAGCTCAAGGGCAAAGAAGTCGCCTACACCGCGGAGCTGAAGGGGGCTGAAGGAAAAAATTTTGCCGGAGCTGACGGATGAGCTTGCCAAGGAAGTCGGTGGATACCAGGACCTGGCCGAGATGCGCGCGAAACTTCGCGGCCAGCTCGGGGATTACTATCAGCGCATAGGCCGGGTCCGCCTCGAACGCGACCTGCTCGACAAGCTGGTGGAGTTGAATCCGCTGGAGGCGCCCAAGCGGATGACGCATCAACGCGCCCACGAGCTGGCAAAGAACCTCTTCACCCGTATGGGCATCAAAGAAATTCCGCCGCAGGAACTCGAGAAAATGGCCGAGGAGTCCGAGCCGCGCGCGGAAAAAGAAATCAAGGCCGGGTTCCTTTTGGAGGCGATCATCGAAAAGGAAGGGCTGACGCTGGATGCGGAGAAAGAAGAGGCCAAGCTCAAGGAAATGGCGGAGCGCTACCAGATTGATGTGTCCAAGCTCAAGGACCAGATGGGCAAAGAGGCGCTCGAGCGGCTGCGCAGCCAGTGGTTGGAGGAAAGCGCCCTTGATTTTTTGCTGGCGCGCACTATCATAAAAGATAAGCAGGTCAAACCGGATGAACCAGAGGCCAAAGAGGGTGGAGAATGAGTTTAATCCCGATTGTGATTGAACAGACCCCGCGCGGGGAGCGCGCCTATGACATATATTCTCGCTTATTGAAAGACCGGATCATTTTTGTCGGCATGCCCATCAACGACGACCTGGCCAATGTCATCATCGCCCAACTCCTGTTCCTCGAAAGCGAGGACCCGACCAAGGATGTCTATATTTATTTGAACTCCCCGGGCGGGCAGGTCAACGCCGGGCTTGCCATTTACGACACCATGCAGTATGTCAAGCCCGACATCAACACGGTCTGCCTCGGCCAGGCCGCCTCCATGGCCGCGCTGTTATTGGCCGCGGGCGCCACGGGCAAGCGTTTCGCGCTGCCCAATTCCCGCATCCTGATCCACCAGCCCATGGGCTCCTTTTACGGACAGGCCACGGACATCGAGATCCAGGCCCGGGAGATCCTCCGGCTCAAGGAAAAGCTTAACCAGATCTTATCCAAGCACACTCTGCAGCCGGTCGAGCGGATCGGCCAGGACACCGAACGCGATTTCTACATGAGCGGGGACGAGGCCCGGGAATACGGCCTGATTGACGAGGTGATCGTGGAGCGGAAAACCAGCCTGGACAAGGCGCTCCGGGAGAAATAACCATGGTGAAGAGAAGCGAGGACACCTCCAGTTCGCTGCGCTGCTCGTTTTGCGGCAAGAGCCAGCGCGAGGTGCGCAAGCTGATCGCCGGCCCCACCGTCTATATCTGCGACGAATGCATCGAGCTCTGCAACGAGATCATCGCGGACGAGGCCGAGCGCGAGCGCGAGTTCTACCAGAACCGCGCGCGCATCCCCGCGCCCAAGGAGATCAAGGAGTTCCTCGATTCGTATGTCATCGGCCAGGAGCGCACCAAGAAAATCCTCTCCGTCGCGGTCCATAACCACTACAAGCGCATCTACTCCATGACCTCCACCGGAGATGTCGAACTCCAGAAGAGCAACATCCTCCTGATCGGCCCCACCGGCACCGGCAAGACCCTGCTCGCCCAGACCCTCGCCAAGTTCCTCGATGTCCCCTTCACCATCGCCGACGCCACCGCCCTCACCGAAGCCGGTTATGTCGGCGAAGATGTCGAAAACATAATTCTCAACCTGGTCCGCAACGCCGACGAAAACATCGAGCGCGCCGAGCGCGGCATCGTCTATATTGACGAAGTGGACAAGCTCTCGCGCAAGAGCGAGAACCCCAGCATCACCCGCGATGTGGGCGGCGAGGGTGTGCAACAGGCGCTCCTTAAAATCCTGGAAGGCACCGTGGCCAATGTCCCGCCCAAGGGCGGCCGCAAACACCCCCAGCAGGAGTTCCTCCAGGTCAACACCCAGAACATCCTGTTTATCTGCGGCGGCGCTTATGTGGGACTTGATAAAATTATCGAGTTGCGCATGGCCGGAACCGGGATCGGGTTCGGCTCCGAGCTGAAATCCAAGATGGAAAAGAATATCGGCGAGGTCTTGGCCAACTGCCAGCCGGAGGACCTGATCAAATACGGCATGATCCCGGAATTCGTCGGGAGGGTGCCGGTGGTGGCCACGCTCAACGAGCTGGACGAGGAAGTCCTGGTCGAGATTCTGCGCGAGCCCAAGAACGCCCTGATCAAACAGTATCAAAAGCTGTTCGACTTCGAGAATGTCAAGCTCAAGTTCACCGACGGCGCCCTTCGAGACATCGCCCGCGAGGCCATCCTCCGCAAAATGGGCGCGCGCGGCCTCCGGGCCATCCTGGAAGAGGTCATGCTCGATGTGATGTATGAAATCCCCAGCCGCAAGAATGTGCGCGGCTGCGTGATCAACGAGGAAGTCATCCTCAAACGCGAAAAACCCATTCTGGAACTCGAAAAAGAAATCGAAGTGGCATCTTAAGAAGTGAGGTAAAACATGATCCACAAAGATGACGAACCCGTGAAAGCAAAAAGCCGGGGCGGACTCAAAACCGTTCCGCTTTTGCCCCTGCGCGATATCGTGGTTTTCCCGTATATGGTGGTGCCGCTGTTTGTGGGCCGCGAGAAGAGCATCAACGCGCTCGAGGAAGCCATGAACTCGGACAAGGGCATCCTGCTGGTGGCCCAGAAAAGCGCCAAGGCCAACGAGCCCACGCCGGAGGACATCTATTCCATCGGCACCCTCAGCACCATCATCCAGTTGCTCCGGCTCCCGGACGGGACCGTCAAGGTCCTGGTCGAGGGCAAACGGCGCGCCCGGGTCGCGCGCTACCTCCCCCGCATTGACTTCTACATGGTCGAAGTCGAGGAGCTCGAGGAGAAGCTCGAGGCCGGCGTCGAGACCGAGGCCCTGACCCGCTCCATCAACAACACCTTCGAGACCTATGTCAAGCTCAACAAGAAAATACCGCCCGACATGCTGGTCAGCGTTTCCGGCATTGACGAACCCGGCCGGCTGGCCGACACCATCGTGGCGCACCTGAACCTCAAGCTGGAGGACAAGCAGGAAATCCTGGAAATCGAAAGCCCCGGCAAACGGCTCGAAAAACTATACGAGTTGATGCAGGCCGAAATCGAAATCCTGCAGGTCGAGAAAAAAATCCGCGCCCGGGTCAAAAAGCAGATGGAGCGCACCCAGAAGGAATACTATTTGAACGAGCAGATGCGGGCGATCCAGCGCGAGCTCGGGGAGAAGGACGACTTCCGGGGCGAGGTCCAGGAACTCGAGGATAAGCTGAAGAAGAAGAAATTGACTCCGGAGGCCCTGGACAAGGTCCAGCGCGAACTCAAGAAGTTCAAGATGATGAGTCCGATGAGCGCGGAGGCCACGGTGGTGCGCAATTATATTGACTGGATCTTAGCGCTGCCCTGGAGCGAGGAGACCGAGGACAAGATTGACATCACCGAGGCCGAGAAGATCCTGGACGAGGACCATTTTGGACTCGAGAAAGTAAAGCAACGGATCGTGGAATACCTGGCGGTGCAGAAACTGGCCGGCAGGCTGCGCGGGCCCATCCTCTGCCTGGTCGGCGCGCCCGGCGTGGGCAAGACCTCGCTCGGCAAATCCGTGGCCCGGGCCATGGGCAGAAAATTCGTGCGCATCAGTCTGGGCGGCGTGCGCGACGAGGCGGAAGTCCGCGGGCACCGCCGGACCTATATCGGCGCCTTGCCCGGCAAGCTGATCCAGGGCATGAAAAGGGCCGGGACCGTCAACCCGGTGTTCATGCTCGACGAAATAGACAAACTGAGCTCGGACTTCCGGGGAGACCCCAGTTCCGCCCTGATGGAAGTGCTGGATCCCGAGCAGAACTATATGTTCCAGGACCATTACCTGGACTTGGACTACGACCTCTCCAAGGTCATGTTCATCGCCACCGCCAACCAACTCCCCACCATTCCGGCCCCGCTCCAGGACCGGATGGAGATCATCCGGATTGAGGGCTACACCGAGATGGACAAGCTTCAAATCGCCAAGGGTTGGCTGGTCGAGAAGCAGACCAAGGAGCACGCTCTTGAAGGCATTAAGATCGAATTCTCCGAAAATGCCATTCTGGCCGTGATCCGCAAATACACCAAGGAAGCCGGCGTCCGGAACCTTGAACGCGAACTCGCCGCGATCATGAGAAAGATCGCCAAGGAAGTCGCCAAGAACGGCAAGAAGGACTTCGTTGTAAATTCCCAGTCCGTCTCGAAATACCTGGGCGTGCCCAAGTACCGCTTCGGCGTGGCCGAGGAAGAGGACCGGGTGGGAGTCTGCACCGGTCTGGCTTGGACCGAGATGGGCGGCGAATTGCTCTCGGTCGAAGTCTCGGTGGTGCCGGGCAAGGGCAAGCTGCTCATCACCGGAAACCTGGGCGAGGTCATGCAGGAATCCGCCCAAGCCGCCATGAGTTATATCCGCTCCAAGGCCGACGAACTCGGACTCGAACGCGAATTCTACTCGAAGGTGGACATCCATATCCATGTGCCCGAGGGCGCCATTCCCAAGGACGGACCCAGCGCCGGCATCGCCCTCGCAACCACCATTGCCAGCGCCTTCACCAAGACGCCCATCAAGCACGATGTGGCCATGACCGGAGAGATCACCCTGCGCGGCCGCGTGCTCCCGATCGGGGGACTCAAGGAAAAACTGCTCGCCGCCCACCGCGGCGGGATCAAAACCGTCCTCATCCCCAAGGAAAACGAGAAGGACCTCGCCGATGTGCCCAAGAAGGTTCTTGATGATTTCAAGGTCGTGCTGGTCGAGCACATGGACCAGGTCCTCTGCAATGCCCTGACCCGCGAAGTGCTCTGCTCCCCGCCCAAACCGGGCAAGCCCGAGGAAGAGGAAAAGCCGACCACTCCGGCCAAACCCGAAGGCTCGGGCGAACCGGTGCATATTCAGTAACTCGGAATTCGGGGTTCGGAATTCGGAATTCGTTATCCGGCCGCCGTCAGGCGGCCGGTTTTTTTCCGGGGGAATCCCATTCACGCTCCCGGCCCAAAAGTGATACAATGATCTGAAGCCGGCAAAATGAAACGATGGTCGGGCTTTTTGGCCGGAAGCCTAAACCAGGCGCCGGCTTGGGAAAGGGAAGGATGGCAAGGGTTCAAACCAACCAGCTCGCAAGCGCAAACCCGGGAGACCATTTATCCGCGGGCCGGAAGCTGATTCCGCAGGCGTTGTTTTTTATTTTCGCGGCCATAATTTCTTACGATTACACCCTCATCCGCTTCGCCCTTAACCAGCAATACCTCCGCGCCCGGCTGGCCGACCTTGTGAATGGAACCGCCGCGGTGCCGTTCCAATATCGAGTCCTGGCGCCCGGGCTGGTGAACCTGCTGACCCGAGCCCATCTGCCGTTTCCGCCCTTTGATTCCCCGCTCCATCTGTTCCAACTTTTTGAGTTCCTCTCCACCCTGCTCCTCATTGTCGCCTACCGCCACTACCTCCGGCTCTTCTTCCCGGACGCGATCCTGAGTTCGCTCCTGTCCCTGGCGCTGGTCTTGATCCTGCCCTTCAACTTTTTATTATCCCGCACCGGCGCTTACTTTTATCCCTGGGATACGCCCTCCATCCTGTTCTTCACCCTGGGCTTGACCCTGCTCTATCGCAAAAAAATGTCCCTTTATTACTTGCTTTTCATCCTGGCCACTTTCAACCGCGAAACCACCTGTTTCCTCACTTTTATCATGCTGCTCACCGCCGGGGGCGGAACCAAACGAAAAACCCTGTTCTTCCATGCCGCCGCCCAATTGGTAATATGGATAACAATTAAATACCTGCTCTTCCGGCTCTATGCCGGCAATCCCGGGGTCGGACTGTTCCAGCGCCATTGGTCCGGCAATCTTGAATACCTGGCCGTCCCGGCCAATTACGCGATCCTGCTCAGCTCCATGGGTTTTATCTGGGCGCCCACCCTGCTGTTGTATAAAAAAATTCAGGACGATTTTGCCCGGAGGGCGTTGCTGGTGGTTTTTCCGTTCTTTCTGGGGATCGCTTATGTGGCCAAGATCGGCGAATTAAGACATTACGGAGAATTGATTCCCGTGATTCTGACCGGGTTCCTTTTGATTTTGAAAGAAATGCTCAAGCCCGAAAGCCCGTCTTAAATCTCGGCAGGTCCACCGGCCAAACCCGAAGGCGCGCGAACCCGCCCATATCCAGTAAAATCTGAACCACTAATTTCAATCCCGGCGACTTCCTCACCGCCGGGATGTTTCCTTCTCTTGCGAGCGACTTTTCTGTCCGCCGTAGCCTTGCCGAAGGCGGAGGTGTCTCCGCGCTAAAACCAAAATTTGAATTCTCCGTGGCCTCTGTGTCCTCTGTGGTAAAAAAAGCCTCATCGCAACAAGTAGCTACGGTTTTCTTAACCACAGAGTTCACAGAGAACACAGAGAATTAAGGCCCAAACAGAGAATTAAGGCCCAAATTGATTTTGGTCTTTCTCCGTGCCCTCCCTGTCCTCCGAAGCCCCTCCCTGCTTGAACAAACTGTAGGCGAAGGAGGATGTGTCCTCTGTGGTAAAAAGGCCGCGCCGCAATAGGCAGCGATGAAGAGCCGGGGAACCGGTTTTGCATCGGGAAGGAAAATTTGGTAATTTATGAGGAGTCTGAAATTCGGTTGGTTTTTAAGAGGAGGTAGTCATGAGTCTGGTGGAACTGAAGGAACTGGTGAAGAACGGAAAAGCCAAGGAAACCGAGGAGATGGTAAAAAGCCTGTTGAACTCGGGGACCAATGCCGAGGCGATCCTGACCAACGCCCTGATCCCGGCGATGGACGAGGTCGGGGAGTTGTTCCAGAAAGGCGAATACTTCGTGCCCGAGCTTCTGGTCGCGGCCCGGGCCATGCAGAAGGCCACGGAAATCATCCGGCCCAAGCTCCAGGAAATGGGCGTGAAGGCCAAGGGCAAGGTCGTGCTGGGCACGGTGCGCGGAGACCTCCATGACATCGGCAAGAACCTGGTCAAAATGATGGTCGAGGGCGCCGGGTTCGAGGTGGTGGATTTGGGCATTGATGTCACCCCCGAGAAATTCGTCCAGGCCGTCAAGGACCACAAGCCCGGAGTGATCGGAATGAGCGCGCTCCTCACCACCACCATGATGTCAATGAAAGACACTGTCGCCCTGCTCAAGTCCGAAGGCGTGCGCAACTCGGTCAAGGTCATGGTCGGCGGCGCGCCGCTCCGGCAGGACTTCGCCACCGAGATCGGCGCGGACTTCTACGGCAAGGACGCCACCGAGGCCAAGAACTACGCCAAGTTCGTCTACGAAGAATAAGTAAGGGACAGTTACCCGCCTGCGAAGCCGGCAATAAAATTTTGGATTGGACGGAGCGGGTAACTGTCCCCGTTAGCCGGAATGGCGTATAATCCCTGAAACCGGCCATGCCGAATAAGGACAAAGATGTCGAGGTTTTGCAGAGAGAGACCTCCAAAATCCTGGGTCAGCACCGGGATTGGCTGAAGGACAACTTTAAAACCGCGAGCGCGGGGGAACTGCTCGAGCGCGGCGCCGGGGTGTTCGACCGGGTCCTGGCCATGGCTTTTCCGACCCTGGCCGCGGGCATGAGCGATTCGATTGCCTTGGTCGCGCTCGGAAGTTACGGCCGGCAGGAGGTCTGCCCGCATTCGGACCTGGATCTCCTGATCCTGCACCGGGAGTTGCCCAAGCGCAAGCTCGAGGAATTCGGGAGCCGGCTGCTCGGCCTGCTCTGGGACCAGAAGATCAGCGTGGGCCACAGCATCCGCACGGTCGAGCAATGCCTGAAAATTTCGGCAAAGGATTACTCCGTGCTCACTTCCCTCCTGGACGCCCGACTGGTGGCCGGAAGCGCGGAAGTGTTCGCGGAACTGATCAAAGGGCTTGAACGCGGCATGGCCCGCGCCGGAAAGGCATATTTCTCGGAGAAGCTGGACGAGCTCCGGGTCCGCCGGCTCAAGTTCGGCAGGGAAATCTGGCTCACCGAGCCCTTCATCATGGAAGGCGCCGGCGGCCTCCGGGACTGGAACCTGCTCAAGTGGCTCGGCCACGCCTGCCTCAATCTCAAGACCCCGCCCGAACTGGAAAAAATCGGTCTGCTCTCAAAAGGGGAATTCCAACTCCTGCGCGAGGCCGCGGACCGGCTGTTCAAGGTCCGGATCGGGCTGCACCTGCTCACCGGCGAAAAGACCGACCAGCTCCGGATCGAGCAACAGTTGGAGCTCCCCAAACTGATGGGAATAAAACCCGGCGGTTACCATAACCCGGCCGACGCCCTGCTCGCTTACACGCTTGCCGCTTCCGAGCGGATCGCGGAAATCCTTGACCGCCTGCTCTTCGAGTTGAAAAGGAAATTTGAAGGCGAGAAAAAGACTCCGGTTGCGGGCCGGGATTGGCTGTTTGAGGAACAGGGCCAATTGCTCATAGTTGAGGATGAATTGGAGCCGGCGCTGCGCAAAGACCGCGCCGCCGCGCTCAAGCTGTTCCGGGCCCAGGCGGAAAGCGGGCTGCCCCTGGCCCCGGAATCCCGGGCCGCGGTGAGGAAAAATATGGTTGCCCTCAAGCCCGCCTTGTTGCCGGGCCTGATGAAAATCTTCAGCGAGGACCTCGACAGTTCGCGGGTGATCCGGGAACTCAAGCGTTGCGGTCTGTTGGAAGCGATCCTGCCCGAACTGGATGCGTCCTTCTATATGGGACAGCGTGACGCCTACCATGTTTTCACCGTGGGCGAGCATTCCCTCCGCTGCCTGGAAAAACTCCAGAAGTTCGCGCGCGAGCCCGAGTTCGGCGACGACCCCGAAATCGTCTGGCCGGTCCTCAAACTCGCCGGGCTGATCCACGACCTCGGCAAGGGCCGCGGGGCAGACCATCTCAAGTCCGGCGGGGAAATCGCCCGGCAGACCGCGAACCGCCTCCAACTCGGCAAGGACGCCGAACTCCTGGAATTCCTGGTCACCGAACACATGCTCTTGAACCATTACGCCCAGCGCCGCGATTTTTACGAGCCCCGGGCCTCTCAATTCCTGATCGGCAAAATCGGCGACTCCTCCCGCCTGAAAATGCTGTTCCTCCTGACCTGCGCCGACATCCAGGCCGTTAGCGAGACCAGTTGGACCAGCTGGAAAGCCGAACTCCTGCGCGAACTTTACCATTTGCTGCTGGCGCAGATCGAGAAACGGGAAACCCCCTCGAGCCAGGTCACCAACCGGATTTCGGAAATCAGGAGGATTGCGGACGGACAGGCGATTGCTCCGGGCCTGATCCGGGAGCTGGAAAAACTTCCCACCCGCTATTTGCTCGGCACCCGGCCGGAAAAATTAATCGGCCAGGTGCTGGCCGTGGAGTCCTTGACCCCTGGCGAAATACTCATCCGGATGGACCCGCGGGAAAAGCCCCGGCTCGAGCTGAGCGTGATCTGCGACGACCATCCCGGCCTGTTTTCCGACTTGGCGGGCGCGCTCTCCGCGCTCAATTACAATATCCTCTCCGCGGAAATCAACACCCTCAAGCAGGGCGTGGTCCTGGATATCTTCCTGATCGAAGACCTGGTCGCGGGACGCTCCGAGAACTGGCCGGCGGAAACGCAAACCCGGGCCGATCGCCTGCGTCGAACCCTGGTCGAGGCCATTGAAAAGAAAATCGCGGTGCCGGAACTGGTCGGGAAAAAACGCGGGATTTTCAAACCCCGCTTCCGGCTGAAAATTTCCCCGGAGGTCTCGGCCGACCAGGAAAGTTCGGAGGACTATACCATCCTCGAAATCCAGGCCCAGGATCAGCCCGGACTGCTCTATAAAATCACCCGCACCATCTTCGAGCACGAACTGGACATCCATTTCGCCAAAATCAGCACCCGGGCGGAAAAGGTCTTCGATGTGTTTTACCTGCGCGACCCCCGGGGCCGCGGCAAGGCCGGCCGTGAAAAAATTTCACAATTGGTGGAAGCCCTGTTTTCCACTCTAAAAGCAAAAGAACCGACCGGAGATTGACAAGACCTTGATAAAACTTTAATATTATCGAATATTCGGCAAGTGCTGGGGGAAAAAGAGAGGAAAAGGCTTTTATCGGCCTTCTGGACCAAGCGGCTTCGCTCTGATCCAAAAGGCAGATGGATTCGTTTTCCAAAACCTGGCCCGGCTGAAGGATGTTGACACATGGGCGCTCAACAAACATTGACGGACGCGATGATGGCGGAACAAGACCAAAGAGAAAAATTAGATAAAAAACCCGGCGCCGCCGAGGTCAGCGAGCCGCAAGGCCCTCAGACTTCGCCGCCCACGGAAAGTGCGCCCGCCGCAGCCACGCCCCAGCCGGCGGAGGCAAACCGGGAGCAAGCTCCGGCTCCGGCGGAGGCGGGAGCGGAGCCTTCCCTCGAACCCAGCGCGGAAATGAAAAAGGCCCTGGACGAGGCGGTGAAGAGCGTTGAGACGGCGGAGGAAAAAGAGCGGAAGCAGGCGGAGGAGCCTCCGCGGCAAAGCGAGGAAGAGCTTAAGCTCAAGCTGGAGATCCTGGAGTTGCGGCGGCGGGTGCGGGAACTGGAGGCCGAGGTTGAAAAGAAAGCCCGGGAGCTCAAGCAAAATTACGACCAGGGCATGATGATTAAAAACCAGTTCGAGGCCCACAAAGGCCGGGTGCAGCGGGAGAAGGCGGACTGGTTCAATTACGGACACGAGCCTTTGCTCAAGGATTTGCTTTCGGTGCTGGATAATTTCGACCGGGCCGTGGCCCATGCGCGGCGGCCGGAGGACTTCGATGCGCTCAAGCAGGGCATCGAGATGATCTATCGCCAACTCCTGAAAGTGCTTGAGAACTACGGGGTGAAACAGATCTCGGCCGCGGGAGCGAAATTCGACCCGCTCTATCACGAGGCCTTGGTCCAGGTGGCCAATCCCGATTTGCCCGCCGGGACCGTAATGGAGGAACACACCAAGGGCTATCTGATGAAAGACCGCCTGCTGCGCGCTTCCCGCGTGACCATCAGCGCCCGGCCCGAGGGGGCGGGAGCAGACGCGGGCGAGTCCTCCCAAGCGGGCGCGGCGGCCGGGGAAAAAGCGGGAATTGAATCTGAGACCAAATCGGATAAAATAATAAATCCGGAGAGTCAGGAGGGGAAGAAGAGCTAATGGCCAAGGTTATCGGAATTGATTTGGGGACCACTTTCAGTTGCGTAGCCACGGTTGAGGGCGGGGAGCCGGTGGTGATCCCGAACCAGGAAGGCAGCCGCACCACCCCCTCGGTGGTCGCCATCACGGAATCCAGCGAGCGCCTGGTGGGCCAGATTGCCAAGCGTCAGGCCATCACCAACCCGGAAAACACCATCTTCGCCATCAAGCGCCTGATCGGCCGGCGCTTCACCTCGGAGGAAGTCAAAAGAGCCGCGGCTATCCTTCCTTACAAGGTGGTCGAGGCCAAAAACAATGACGCCTGGGTCAAGGTGCGCGACAAGGAGATGAGCCCGAGCGAGGTGAGCGCGATCATCCTGCGCAAGATGAAGGAGATCGCCGATGAATACCTGGGCGAGGAAGTTAAAGAGGCCGTGATCACGGTCCCGGCTTATTTCAACGATTCCCAGCGCCAGGCCACCAAGGATGCGGGCAAAATCGCGGGCCTGGAGGTGCTCCGGATCATCAACGAGCCCACCGCGGCCGCGCTCGCGTACGGCCTGGACAAGGCGGGCGGGGAAAAAATCGCGGTGTTCGACTTGGGCGGAGGCACCCTGGATATCTCGATCATGGAAATCGGGGAAGGCGTGTTCGAGGTGATCAGTTCCAACGGCAACACCTATCTGGGCGGCGAGGATTTTGACAACCGCCTGATGAACCACCTGGTGGAAAAATTCAAGGAAGAACAAAATGTTGACCTGGGCAAAGACAAAATGGCGCTCCAGCGGCTCAAAGAGGCGGCCGAGCGCGCCAAGTGCGAATTGAGTTCCTCGCTGGAGACCGACATCAACCTCCCGTTCATCACCGCGGACGCCAAAGGTCCCAAGCACCTGAACCACCATATCACCCGCGCCCAGTTCGAGGCCCTGGTGGATGATCTGCTGGAAAAGCTGGCGGAGCCGTGCGTCACCGCGATGGAAGACGCGGGGCTGAAGCCGGAGGACATCAATAAGGTGATCCTGGTCGGGGGCATGACCCGCATGCCCAAGGTCCAGGAAAAAGTCAAAGAGTTTTTCAAGCAGGAGCCGAACCGGGGGGTGAACCCGGACGAAGTGGTTGCGATCGGCGCCGCGATCCAGGCCGCGATCATCAAGGGCGAGGTCAAGGAAGTGCTGTTGCTGGACATCACTCCCCTCTCCCTGGGCGTGGAAATCAAGGGCGGACTCATGCACAAAATCATTCCCAAAAACACCACCATCCCCTGCAAGCGCTCCGAAATCTTCACCACCGCGGTGGACAACCAGCCCTCGGTCACCGTGCATGTCCTGCAGGGCGAGCGCGAGCTGTCCAGGGACAGCAAGAGCCTGGGGAGGTTCGAGCTGATCGGAATACCTCCTGCGCCGCGCGGCGTGCCGCAGATCGATGTCAGCTTTGAAATCGATACCAACGGAATCGTCCATGTCTCGGCGCGCGACCTGGGCACGGGCAAGGAGCAGTCGATCAAGG
>CAIUDS010000697.1 GCA_903897985.1 uncultured delta proteobacterium | reverse complement strand
GGTCGGCACATATTCAGCCCGCACTAGCGTATGCTCGGTGGTCTCTCCGATCTGGCAATAGATGCAATTATAGGAACAGGTTTTGAATGGGATCAAATCTATGCCCAAAGACCGGCCCAGCCTCCGGCTCGGGACCGGGCCGAAAATATATTTGTATTTTTGATCCATGCTCGCCCTCATAACTTAACATCAAACCCAACCGAGCGCAATTGACTTTAAGTTGAAAAAAAATGAGGGATTTACGATTTTGCTTGACAATCTCCATTAGGAGTGCTATAAAACTCCTATTAGAGTGCAATTAAGCCCTAAAAAAACAGGATGCAGCAATATCTGGCATCCGTTTGGCGATATAGTCTTGGGGTAAAAAGAGGCGGGCTTGTCGCCCGATGAGCAACCGGCTTGACAAAATCAGGCAGGTTAGGCAATTTGTTTAGGATTACAACCGTCTGAAAATCGTCTTTGATAAGCTCAGCTTGATGCATTGATGAAAAGAGGAGGGTTTTTCAATGAAGAAGTTTTTAACGGGTTTTGGATTGGCGATGGTTTTGCTGTGGGCATTGAGCGCTAATGCCGCGGAATCAAGCCTGAAAGTATCCGGTTATGTTCTGGCTAATTATCAGACCTGGGTAAATGACGAGGGCAAATACTCGGTGATCGCCGACGGCGGGGACTGGCTCGATGACAGCAGACGCGGCTTCAACACTTTTGATGTGACGCGGGCCTACCTCACTTTCCAGGCGGACCTGGGCGATCGGTTCAGCGCCAATGTGACCGCCGATATTAAAACCGATTCGGACAACCTGCGTCGGCTGTTCCTCAAATACGCCTATGTTGACATCAAGAACCTGTGGCCGGACTCCAAAATCCGGTTCGGTCTGCAGGACCCGCCGTGGGGTTCTTATATTGACAACAGCTTGTGGCGGTACCGGATGGTGGATCAAGCTTTCAGCAATTTCTGGGGGCTTTACCCGACCGCGGATTTCGGCGTGGGAGTCATGGGCGGACTGCTGGATGACAAGGTTCTCTATCATCTGGCAGTCCTCAACGGCGAAGGCTACGCCGGCCTCGAGACCGACCGGTTCAAGCAATATACCGGCCGGCTCACCCTGGACCTCGGTTCGCCGGACACCTTCCATATCTCTCCCAGCGTGGGCGGTTCGTTGCAGGACTTTAATGACAACGCCGGGTTCAACTACAATGTGTTCAACGCCGGTCTGGGCATGGACTTCCTCGGCCGCGTTCACCTGGCCGGCGAATACGCGCAGGGCGTGCTGACCATGCCGGAAGGGGCGTTGCCCCTGGTCAAAGGCGTGTGGCCGACCGGGGCTCTGGATGAACTCGCGGCGGTGACGGATCCGGAGGATTTGCTGAGCAAGGACGCGCATGTCAATTTCGCGGGCGGCGCGGTTTATGCCGACATCAAACTGGCGGATCAATGGAACCTGTTCGGCCGCTATGACAATTATGTGCCCAACACCGATTCGGATTTCAACGCCCAGAACGAGTGGATGTGGACCGCGGGGATCTGCTATCACCCGATCAATAACCTGTGGGTCACCTTGGATTATCGCCAATTGGGTTTCGGGGAGTCCGATCCGGACAACGACGGGCAGGACGAACTGGAGCCGTATCAGATCGTCTATACGCACTGGAAAATAGCTTACTGAACAAAAGCCTATGCGGTGGGGGCGGGGTAAAACCCGCCCCTACTTTTTTTCCGCGGCCAACTCTTTGAGGAATCCGAGGCTGAGCATGGATTTTCCCGGGTGCCAGGAAATGAAGTCGCGGAAAAGTTCGAGGCCAAGACGCCAGTCCTTGTTGGAAATTCTGACCCGGGAGGCCTTGGCAGGATCGCTCCTCTTCAAGGCCCGGAGCGTGCGGCCGAACCCCGCGGGAATTTCTTGAGCGAGGTTTTTATTTTTGACCCGGCAGTCTTCGCAGACCAACCCGCCCTTGTTGACGCTGAAAAAACAGCGGCTTGCGCCGGCCGCGATCTTTTTACCGCAGCTGGCGCAGCAATCGAGCGAAGGCGGGTACCCGAGCTGGTCCAGTATCTGGAGCAGGAAATAGAACAGCGTCTCGCGGAAATTCTTCGAATCACCAAGCTGGTCGAGGCTCGCCTCGAGCAGATGAAAAAGGGCCGGGTCGGGCGCCAGCTCGGGCGTCGCTTTTTCAATAAGCTCCGCCAGAGCGTAGGCAGATGCGAGCCGCTCCGGCTCTTTTGAGAGGCTGAACCGGCTTTTGACCGGCTCGGCCAGGTTCAAGAGATAGCCGCTCTCCGAGCGCCGGCTCGGGATCAGCTCGATCCTGACCAGGTTAAGGTTGAGCAGGATTCCCGCAAACCGCTTCCGGCTCCGGAGCGCGCCCTTGGCCATGGCCCGGATCTTGCCCAGCTTTTCGGTGAACAAAACCAGGAGCAGGTCGGACTCGCCCACTGGGCTGGAAAACAGGATTATGGCTTTGGTCCGAATCCACATCTGCTAAAGTTCGATTCTATGGTAAGGACCCGGGGTGTCAATTCAAAATAAACCGTTCCCTTTTTATGCGACTTTTGCAACAAAAATCCGCCGGGCTTTTCCAAAAGGGGAAATCAGTTACAATAAGGGGAGAGTCTGATGTACGAATGGTGGTTTAAAGTCGCGGCGCCGTTTCCGATCCTGGCCAAGGGCGGGCCGGTGATGCTGTTGATTGTGCTGTGCTCGTCAATGGTGGTGGCGGTGACCGTGGATCGGTTCTGGATTTTAGTGGTTCGGGCCAAACGGATCGTCCCGCCCGGCCTGATCGCGGAACTGAAAGCATTGCTCCGGGCCGGAGAGGTGGAAAAGGCGTGCTGGGTTTGCGAACGCGACCGGAGCAGCCTGGCGCGGGTGTTTCTGGTCGGACTCAACAACCTCGGGCAGCCGCGGGACATCATCAAGGAAGACATGGAAGAGGCGGGCCGGCATGAGGTTTTATGGATGAGCCGGTATCTGGGATTGCTCAGCGCCATCACCAGGATCGCCACCCTGCTCGGGCTTCTGGGCACGGTCACCGGCATGATCCGCATTTTCAGTTCGCTCTCGATCAAGGAAGCCGGGAACCTTTCCACCCTGGCCGGCGGCATTTCCGAGGTGCTGATGGCGACCGCGGCCGGGCTGGTGGTGGCGATCCCGACGCTGTTGATCTACCAGTTCTTTACCACCCGGGTTCAAAATCTCGCGCGCATCATGGAACAGGATTCGAGCGCCTTTATCGGCACGATCGCCAGACTGGGACAGCCGGAACCAAACCCCAAGCCGCGAGACCAATGAAATTCATTCCGCAGAATATTGAGGACCACGGGATTGATATGACTCCCCTGGTGGACATCATCATCCAGTTGATTATTTATTTCGCGGTCGCCACCACTTTCGTGTTCATCAGCGGCATGCGGGTATCGCTGCCCAAGGCCGCGGTGCGGGAGTTCGCGGTCAGCCAGCAGAAAAAAGTGGTCATTTCCATTGACCGGGGCGGCGCGATTTTTCTGGAGCGCGAACAAGTGAACATGGGGCAGTTGGAGACGCGGCTGCGGGAGTTGGCCAAGAACCAATCCGATCAGACCCTGGTCATTCAGGCGGACAAGGAAACCCTTCATGGCGAGGTGGTGACCGTTCTGGACCTGGCGCGCTCGCTTGGGTTTGCGAAGCTGGCCATTGCCACCGAGGCCAAGCCGGAACCCGAGCCTAAAAAATGAACACCCTGCGGAAAGTTCTGCTCGGGGCCGGAATCGGAATTCTCGTGGCCCTGGTCGGGGTGGGAATTTTCGGGGCGCACGGCCTGATCCGGCTTCATCAGCTCCGGGCCGAGCGCGCGGCCATGGAAAACGAAAAGGCCGGCCTGGAGCAGGACAACCAATTCATGTCCGAAAGGATTGAGGCGCTTAAGACCGATCTCAAATACCTGGAGCAGCAGGCGCGCAAGAAACTGGGCATGATCAAGCCCGATGAGGTGATCATCAAGCTGCCCGAAGACCAGAGCGGGCAGGGGACCCCGGACAAAACTCAGGACCCCCCAAAAACCAATCAAGAGCATAAAAATTGAAAACCACCAAGAAAATAAAGGCGTGGCTTCATCCCCGGAATTGGTTTCAGGGCGATCCTCAGCCCGCGGAACAGATGGGATTGGGCATGGGTCTGGCCCTGTTCATTCTCGCTTTGATCGGGTTCCTCCGCGGAAACCCCGACCGGGCCCAGACCTTTTCCATCATCGCCGCGCTTATCGCCGGCAGCGCCATCGCCTATCCCCGACTGCTCCTGCCGCTCGAAAAGATTCTCCGCAACAGCGTGCTGGGCTTGGCCTGGCTTAACACCAAGCTGATGCTGGTGCTCGTATATTATTTCGTTTTCACGCCCGCGGGATTCCTGCTCAAATTGTTCGGAAAAAAACTCCTTGAGAAAGAATTCCGCGGCAAGGTCGAGAGCTACTTTGAAAAAAAGCAAGAGCAAACCTACCGGCCGGAATCGGACGAGCGTCAATTTTGAAGGTGTGCGGACAGGAGTGTCCGCGCCACGAACTATTCGCACTACGAGGAGGGCTTTGATGAAAAAGGCGATTTGGATCGGAATGATGTTGCTGGCCTTGCCCGCGGCATCCGCGCAAAGGTCTTTCCCGCAAAATGCCACGGCCGAGGAATTCACCCGCTGGCAGGAACAGACCCGGCCGTTCTTGATCGAGGCGCTTTTTAACGGGCCGGCCCCGCAGCGGGTCCCGCTCGAGGCGAACTGGCTGCAGAAGGAGGACCACGGCAGTTATATGATCCAGGAATTCGATTTCCACGACCGGCCCGGACACATGGTCCACGGCTGGCTGGCCCGGCCCAAAAAGCCGGCCGCGGCCAAGCTCCCCGCCATCGTCGCCCTGCACGGCCACAACGGCCGGGCCTACAAAATGTTCCAGAAAGGATATTATTTCTACGGCGACCTCTTTGCCAAAAAAGGCTACATCGTGCTCTCGATTGACATCAACCACGCCAGTCTGGACAGCAAGGGCCCCTACCTCGACCGCGGCCCGGTGATCCCGTTCAAGTATTATACACCCATGGGCGAGCGGGTCTGGATGGTGATGCGATCGGTGGATTTGCTGCAAAGCCTGCCGGATGTTGATGCGGATAGGATCGGCATTGTCGGCCTTTCCAACGGCGGCATCACCACCGAGTTCACGGCCGCGCTCGATCCCAGGCTCAAAGTAGCGGTGTCCTCCGGCTCGCTGGTCATGTATGACCGCTGGTGGAAAGGCGACCTTACCCCCTGCCGCTGCGAATACATCCCCAAAATGAAAGGCCAACTCGATTACTACGATGTGTTCTCCCTGGTCGCGCCGCGGCCGCTCTTGATCCAGAACGGCGAGCAGGACAACAATTTTCTGATTGACTCCGCCCGGGAAGCCTTCACTTACATTAAAAAGGCTTATACCATCGCCGGCGTTCCCGACCTGGTTTATCACGACATCTTCCCCGGACCCCACGAGTTCCGCGCCGAAGAGCCGGTAAAATGGTTTGACCGGTATTTGCCTTTGACTCAGCCGTGATTTGCGGATGTCGTGATTTGCGGATTTACAAAATTTGTTTCCTGAGGTATCTTTAGATAGATCATGGTCAGCGAGCAGAAAATAAGGGAAGCGGTGGAAAGGCTTCGCGAAAGCGCGGATCCGGTCAAGATCATTCTGTTCGGGTCTTATGCCCGGGGCAATGCCCGGGACGACAGCGATCTGGATTTTCTGGTGGTGGAAAAGGAAGTCGAGAGCCGGTACCGGGAAATGGTCCGACTGCAAAAGGCGATTCTGCCCCTCCGGGTTGCCGCAGATATTCTGGTCGTGAGCAAAAAGAATTTTGACGAATGGTCGGATACGCCGGGCAATGTCCTTTACTTTGCGGCGCAAGAAGGCAAGGTGGTTTATGAAATGGAAAGCGCAAGCGGCTACCAGAAAGACTCGCAGTGAACCGGGGCATGAAACCTGAAAAGCTAAAGCTCATCATTGCCGAGGGCGAAGGACTTTCGGCTGAATTCAAGGAAAAATACACCACTCGGATTGACCAGGATATTGTTGCTTTTGCCAACACCAACGGCGGAATTATAATCCTGGGGGTAAACGATCAGGGCGAAATCGTTGGCGAAAAATTAACCGGCCGGATGAAGGCTGAACTCCAGGCCTTGGTCCGCAATTGCGATCCACCCATCATAATCAATCGCATTTATCAGTCGGAAAAACTTGTAATTATTGAGATTCCGGAAGGCGATGACAAACCCTATAGCTGTTCCTCCGGCTACTTTCGCCGGCTGGATGCCGTAACCCAGAAAATGTCCCGGAAAGAGCTTGGGTTTTTGTTTAAAAAATCCGAGTCCATTCCTTACGAGGAAAAAATCATTTCTGAAATCGGCTGGAAAGATATTTCGCGGGAAAAAATCAGCGCCTTTTTCAAGGAATCCGATGTTTCCTTCAAAAAGATCGTACCGTCGGAGGTCTTGTCCAGCTTGAACTTGGCGAACAAGAATGGAATCAAGAATGCCGGAGTCCTGTTCTTTGCCAGAAAACCCCGCGATCTGATTTTACAGTGCCAAATGACCCTGGTCGCTTTCAAAGGCAAGGACCGAATTCACATTTACGACCGGAAAGAAGTGCAGGATGACCTTCTGACTCAATTCAACGAAGCGGTGACTTTTCTGCAAAAACACCTGAACCTGAGAAGCGAGATACATGGCGTTAACCGCAAAGATATTCTGGAGATACCGCTGGAGGCTTTGCGCGAGGCGGTCGCCAATGCCATTATTCACCGTGATTACAGTATAAGAGGCACCAGCCTGATGGTGGAGGTTCACGAGGATCGGGTGGTGCTCAGCAATCCCGGCGGATTGCCCGAGGGCCTGACCATGGCCCTGCTCGGCAAAACCAATATCTCGGTCCGGCGAAATGAACTGATTGCAGATATGTTCGCGCGGATGGATAAAGTTGAGCGGATCGGAACCGGAATCCAGCGGATCAATGGACTGCTCTGGGAAGCCGGGCTCCCAGCGCCTGAAATTAAAAGCAACCTGTTTTTCCGCATCGCTTTTTCCCGGCCTGTCATTACGCGGCAAGCCGCCGCAGGGGATAAAGATCAGAATATGAGACCAAAGAAAACTAGGGAGAAAGCTAGGGAGAAAGCTAGGGAGAAAATCTTGGATTCAATCAGAAGTAATCCAGCGATTAATCAACAAGAGCTTGCGAAAGTGGCCGGACTTTCGGTCAAAGGAATTGAGTGGAATCTGAGAAAACTTAAAGATCAGGGAATCCTGTTGCGAATCGGCCCGGATAAAGGCGGGCATTGGGAAATTATCCCTGATCGTGAGAGAGAATAGGAGAAAGGAGTTCCGGGGATGGAACTAGATTTTAGGCATATCTCGGACCAGCAAAGAGAATCATTATTATTGAGGATGATGCAAATTCTGGAGAATGAACTCCCGGAAAATATGCAAGCATCTCAAATAGAAATATATCCTGCTATAGGCCAATTTTTTGAAGCATTATTGATTCATCTGAGAATAAGCCCGGGTGTATTTGGCATGTTGCTTCATGACGCGATAATTTGCAGTTGCAAAGAATGGTATATACCTGCTTCTATGTTCTTAGGAATTGCCGATAGACTGCTGGATCCCGCGGCACAATTCCTGATGAAATTTGGAAAATTTGGCAAATATAAAGCCTATAATGCAACATTAGGAATTATTGATTCAATGAGAGATCAACTTGCAGAGAAAAAGTTTCCAGGGAATTGGCAATTTTCTTATTTAAGCGACATAGCGGTGCATCTCGCCCCTTATGGAGATAAACGTGTACCAGGCTTGGAGGATGAAGGCTATAAAATACCCGACAACATTTCTCTCCCTGCAAAACCACCATTTATTTTTGTATTTCATTTAGATGATGATGGGAATTTAATTTTGAAGGAGCACTTGTTTGAAAAAGCTTAATCCCACGGCCGCGGCAAAAATAGTTCCTGGTAAAGCGAGAGCAGTTACGCGTGACGCCGACTAAATAACCGCGCCCGATGAAGGAGTGAGCATGACGGACAAGGACCAGTGGCGGCACCGGGAGATTTTGCAAGGCATCGCCCGGCGGGTGATGCTGGAGCGGGGTCTGTGGCCGGACTTTCCGCCGGAGGCGGAGGCCGAGCTTGGTCGGATGAACGGCCCGGCCGCGGAAGCCGGCTCAGCGGTGCGGGACCTGCGCGAGCTTCTTTGGTGCTCGATTGACAATGACGATTCGCGGGACCTGGACCAGTTGACGGTCGCGGCGGAGATGCCTCATGGCGGCGCGAAAATTTTGGTGGCGGTGGCGGATGTGGACGCGCTGGTGAAACCGGCGACCGCGATTGACGCTCATGCGCGCCACAACACCACCTCGGTCTACACGGCCGCGGCGATCTTTTCCATGCTGCCGGAAAAACTTTCCTGCGACCTCACTTCCCTTAACCACGACTCGGACCGGCTGGCGCTGGTCATCGAGTTGCGACTGTCGGCGGAGGGCTCGCTGGAGGGTTCGGATATCTACCGGGCCTTGGTGAGGAACCGCGCCAAGCTGGCATATAACCGGGTGGCGGCCTGGCTGGAAGGCAAAGAGCGGATGCCGGAGGCGATCGGGATGGCGCCGGGCCTGGAGGAGAACCTGCGGTGGCAGGACCGTCTGGCGCAGCAGTTGAAAGAGCGGCGGCGGCAGCAGGGCGCGCTTGATTTCCAGACCATTGAAACCAGTCCGGTTTTCGTGGAGGACCGGCTGACGGACCTGGAGGCCGAGACCAGGAACCGGGCCAAGGACATCATCGAGGATTTCATGATCGCGGCCAACGGGGTGAGCGCGCGGTTTTTGGGTTCGAGGAATCTGCCGGCGCTCCGGCGGGTGGTGCGCAAGCCCAAGTTCTGGGACCGGATCGTGGAACTGGCAAGGGAGCATGGCTTCACGCTGCCGTTGGAACCGGACTCGAAGGCGCTGGAAGAATTTTTGGTCTCGCAAAAAGCCGCGGACCCGCTGCGGTTCCCGGACCTGTCATTGAGCGTGATCAAGCTATTGGGGCCGGGCGAATATGTGGTGGAATTTCCCGGCGGCTCGACCACCGGCCACTTCGGGCTGGCGGTGAAGGACTACGCGCATTCGACCGCGCCGAACCGGCGTTTTCCCGACCTGATCACCCAGCGTCTGCTCAAGGCGGCCCTGGCCGGAAGCCCGGCGCCCTATGGCAACGATGAGCTCACGATGCTGGCGGCGCATTGCACGGAGCAGGAGGATGTGGTGAAGAAGGTGGAGCGGCAGGTGGAAAAATCAGCCGCGGCGATCCTGCTGGAATCGAGGATCGGCGAGCGGTTTGACGCGATCGTGACGGGCGCGTCGCAAAAAGGCACCTGGGTCCGGCTGTGGCAGCCGCCCATCGAAGGCAAGCTGGTGACCGGTTATGAAGGCCTGGGCGTCGGCCGCCGGGTCCGGGTCGAATTGATCCGGACCGATGTCGAGCGCGGTTATATAGATTTTAAAAGGGCGAACTGATTCTGGAAGATCCAATTCCTCAATCCCACGGCCGCGGCAAAAACAGTTCAAAGGCAAGATGCCTGCGCCGCCAACGATTTTCATAACCCGTAATTTTTGATACACTACCTAGGCAAGAATTCGATGAACCAAGGTCGGAACCGGGACCTTTTCCATATATTGCTGCTGGTGATCCTGGCCCTTATTTTCTGGGCGCCGGCGCTCATGCCCGGGCAGGTATTGTTTTTCCGCGACCTGTGCGGCGAGATCATTCCCAAGCGGGGCTTCTGGGCGGATGCGGGCGGATTTTTTCTTTGGAATCCGTATCGGTTTTTCGGAATTCCCGAGGCGGCGAACCCGCAGACCGAGGCGTTCTACCCGTTCAACTTTTTCTATCTTTGTTTCGGCCCGGAGCGCGGAATAATTTACTATATTGTTTTTCACCAGGTCCTGCTGCTCGCCGGCTTTTACGCGGCTTTGCGCCGCCTGGGCTTCAGCCCGGACGCGAGCCTGATCGCATCCGCGGGTTTCGGCTTCAGCGGGTTCATCGTCTCGCTCAGCCTGCTGATAGTTTTGCTCAGCACCGTGGCCTGGTTCCCGCTGGTGATCATCTTGCTGGACCGGGCCGCGAGAGAAAGGTGGCTGCGTTCGAGCCTGCTCTTGGGCCTGGTCATGGCCATTCAGATCCTGGCCGGAGAAATGGAAATGGCAATCATGAGCTGGATGCTTGCGCTGCTCGCGGTCTGGCTTTCGCCCCGGTCCGGTATTGCGCCGAAAATATGGCTGAGGAGTCTAGGTGCGCTTTTGCTTGGCTTGGCAATTGCGATGGTCCTAAGCCTGCCCCAACTGGCGCTCACGCTGGAACTGATTCCGCGGAGCAACCGCGGGTCGGGATTGTCCCTCGAGTCGGCCTCGGCCTGGGCCCTGGAATGGGGGAGGCTCAAATCGTTCCTGCTCCCCAACTACATCCTGCCCCTTTCCGAGACCGGCGGAAACCGCTACTGGATGCTGGGATTTTTCGCGGGCGGTCCTTATATCCTCAGCTATTACCTGGGCATCACGCTCGCGCCCCTGGTTATGGTTTCTTTTGCCCGCGGCCATCGGATCAAGTCCCTGCTCTGGGTCATGATCGGAGCGCTCGGCCTGGGGCTCGCCTTGGGCAACCGTCTCCCCTTTTACCGGGTCCTGTTCGAGCATCTGCCCGCATTTTCGCTTTTCCGCATCCCGGAAAAACTTGTTTTCCCGGTTTTTGTCAGCTTTGCCATGCTGACCGCACTAGGCGCGGAAGCGATCCAGGCCAAGGCATGGCGTTTTTCAAAAACGGGCTGGCTGCTTTTCTTCGCCGGCGGAATCACACTTGCGCTTATGCTCGCCTTCCCGCTGCGGCTGGAAATATTGGGCATGGACTTCGAACGAGTCCGGCATTATCTTTTCAATCGTGTGAGCTGGCGGGTTTGCGGGTTGGCGCTCATGTCGCTCGGGCTGGTCCTACTGGCCGCGGCGAAAAACAAAACCTGGCCCATGAGGGCCCTGGCCCTTCTGGTTTTCGCCGATCTGTTTCTCGCTCTCCACCAGCTCAACCCGCCGCTGGGCCGCGATTTTTACCAGCCCAACGCCTTCATCCGGGAATTCAAACAACAACAGGAAAAACGAACCTATCCGGTCCGGATCATTTCGCTCAAAAACCCGGATGACCTCTCCATCAATAAAGTCCGGGACCCGGTCCAGCTATACCGCAACACCCGCGACAGTCTGTATTCGAGCTGGGCGCTTTATTTCAAACTCGATGACACGGACCTGCTCAGCAGTTTCTATGCCCGGGACTTCGACCAATTCCACCAACTGGCCAAGAACCCGGACCCGCTCATGGCCAGGCTGATTTATTCCCGGTCCGGCATTGAATATACTTATACCCGGCGCCAGGGCTTTGTCCCGGTCGGTCTGCCTTTTCCGCGCGCCCGAATTTTTTATTCGGCGCGAGCACTCGCGGACCAGGACCAAATCTTGAGCATCTGGTCCGATCCTAATTTCCCGGCCCTGCAAACGGCGCTGCTGGAAAGCGAATCCGGGAACCAGGCCGGGACAAAAGCTTTGAGCATGTCCGAGCCGGCCCGGGTCATTGATTACAAGAACGAGCTGGCGCGGATCGAGGCGAACGCGAAAGAAGAGGCCTGGCTGGTATTACTGGACAGTTACTATCCGGGCTGGAAAGCGAGCATCGGCGACAAAGAATTGAAAATTTATCGCGCCGATGGCTTTTTCCGCGGCGTGAAAATACCCGCAGGCAAATCCGTGATCGAGTTCAGATATGCGCCATCGCGTTTCAAGTGGGCGCTCAGGGCGTCCGGCCTGGGAGGGCTGATCTGGATCGGCCTGCTGATAATTTCCCGCGGGAAGAAAAATGATCGCGATCAAAGGAGGCAAAGTTGAAAAAGGCATTGTTTATTAGTCTTATGGTTTTCGCTCTGACCTTGGCATATTTTAAATCAGGAGCGAGCGAGGACGAGTTGAATCGGCAGGTCGAGAAATTCGGCGGCTCCATCGGCAATTTGCTCAAGGATGTGCTCAAGAAAATGCCGGCCTGGAAAGAGAACCGGGAGCAGGCGCGAGCGGTCCTGCCCGAGCTCAAGAAATTTCCCGAGCCGGTTCCGGTCCCTTCGGACCAGGAAATCTTTGCCTGGATCAAGGCCCTGGCCCAGACCCCGCACCGGAGGCCGGGCAGCCCGGAGGAAGCCGTTGCGGGCCAATATTTGATCCAGGAATTAAAGCGCATGGGCATCACGGAAATTCATCAAGACCCTATTCCGGTAAAATACTGGCGCGCCCAAACCTGGAAACTGGAAATCGAGAATGGTTCCGGGTTTAAGGATTTTCCGGCCTTTTATGTTACTTACACCGGGTTCACGCCCGAGCAGGGAATGGAAGCCGAAATGGTTTATGTGGGCGCAGGCAGGCCCAAGGATTTTGCTCACAAGGAGGTCAAGGGCAAAATCGTGGTGGGCGAGGTCCCGTTCCCGAACCTGCCCTACGGCGCGATCGCCAGGCTGTTGCCGATTTATTACCTGTCCGATCCCGACCACAGCATCGGCTTCGGATTTTTCGAGCGGCTGATTTTCGTCCGCCAAAATTTCATGGGCTACGGCACGGCCGAGCGGCATCCGGAAAACGACATCTACTGGGCGGCCCATGAGCGCGGCGCCGCGGGCATCCTGCTCATCCTGCGCGACCAGCCCACCAACTCCAACACCCACTACGGGCCCTACGACGGGATCCTAAAGCCCATGCCCGGCTTCTGGATCGGCAAATATGACGGCGCGGTTTTGCGGCCGCTCGCGCAAGCGGGGAAGCGGGCGCGCATGATCCTGACCGGCGAGGTCACGGACCGCGTGACCAATAATATTTACGCAATCCTGCCGGGCAAATCCGACCGGACGATTGTGCTGCATTCGCATTATGACGCTCCCTTTGCCGGGGTGACGGAGGACGCCGCGGGCTGCAGCCAGGTCTTGGCGCAGGCTTGGGCCTGGTCAAAAATTCCGTTGGAGAAGCGGCCCAAGACCCTGGTCTTTCTTTTCACCACCGGGCATTTTTACGGCTCGATCGGCTCGCATACTTTTGCCCGTCAACATAAAGACGACCTTCTGAAAAAGGCGGATCTGATCCTGACCCTCGAGCATATCGGCGCGAAGGAAGCCCGGGAAGGCAAGGACCGTCAGTATGAGTTCACGGGCCGGATGGAGATGGGCGGCATTTTCACCGCGCCGCAAAAATATGTGATGGCCGCGGTGATGAAGATGCTGGAGAAGAATAAATTGCCCCGGGTGATGAGCGTCCCGATCAATTTTTTCGGCGAGACTCCGCCCACGGACGCCTCGGGGTTTGTGCTCGAGCCCGGGATGAAGGCGCCGGTGCTGAGCTGGATCACGGGCCCGGCCTATCTGCTTTGCGCGGAAGACACCCTGGACAAGATTGAAGTTGACATGCTGGACAAATATGCGCGGGCCATCGCGGATCTGGTGGGATATTGTTCCACCATTCCGAGCGAGAAGATCGTGGGGGCCGGCATGGAGTAGTGGTCAGGGGCCAGTGGCCAGTGATCAGTGGCCGGTGGTCAGTGATCAGTGGTCGGTGGTCAGCCTGTCCTCCGTAGCCTCCTGTCATCCGTAGCTTTAGCGAAGGATGATGGCGAAGGAGGATGGTCGGTGGTCAGAGTTTGGCGCTTAATGACCGGAGCAGGCCGTTCAGCATTTTACCAATTTCGCGGCAGTTATTGAGCAATCCTTCCTGTTCCGCTTTTTTCAAATAGCCAAACCTTGTCGATAAGATCAGAAAGGTCTCAAGTTCCGACAGCGAGCCATAGGCAATACCGAGAAATTGAATGAATTCCTTCCGGCCGTTTCGAGCTTGGCCCTCGGCGATGTTGGCAGGAACCGAGATGCAGGCCTGGCGCATTTGCGCTGAAATTCCGTAAATCTGATCCTTGGGAAACAAGGCCGTTACCGAATAGATCTTCTCCGCCAAATCCATAGCCTTCTGCCAGACAATCAGATCCTGATAACTTTTTATGGAACTCATGGATACTCCTCCCTTTCCCTCACTGACCACCGACCCCTGACAACGATTCACTTTCCTTCCCTGACCACCGATCACTGACCACTGGCCACTATTTGCAGCGTGTCCGCATTCCAGCAGACATCCGGGTCATAGAGCTTGGTCATCATGCCCTCGGCATAAATGCCGGTGGCCGCGGTCTTGCTCAGGTTCAAGCCGGCGAGTTCCTTGCTGATCCGGTGGGAGCCCAATTCGAGCGTGGCGTCATTGCCCAGGATTTTCCTGCCGATTTTCGGCGCCACCCCCTCGACTAGGCCGTGCATGACGGTCGAGTCCTTGATCGAGTAGGTATGGAAGTCCAATTTGCCGGAGGTGGTGAGCGGGAGTTTCCGGGATTTGAGTTTCAGGATCATTTCCCCTTTTTCCTTCAGGGTCACCTCGAGTTTCTCGCCCTGGTCCGAAAAAATGATCTCGGCAATGAATTTCGGGTAGTTCCAGAAATACACCCCGCCTTTGTAAGCGAGTTCGGTGGTTACCGGCAAATGGCGGATATAAACCGAGAAGCTGTTCTTCATCACCATTCCGAGCGCGGACAGACCGGGAATGGTCATGGCCGGCGGGAACTTCACGGGCACGGTGATGGCGATCTCATTATAAGGCCCGATGGAGGTGTCGTGATACTCGAAACAGGTGATGGCGAGCATGGAGGTCCCGGGATAAAGCTCGATGGGCTTGTAATTCGGATGGGGCAAAAGGGTCTTGAGCGCGGCGGTCTTGGCGCTGAAGATGGCGGTGACCTGGCGCAGGTCGTAATAGAGAATGGGGAACTCGATGGCGGTTCCCTGCCGGGTGAGCGGCTTGCGGGGCGTGTTCCGGAAAAATGGATCGTCTTTCATGGCATCCCTCCTTGGTTTGCCTCCATTCTGCTGAATCGCAAAGGCGCTGTCAAGGCCCGGGGGCCTGATCCCCGGTTAAGCAGAACGGGCTTGCAGATATGGGCCGTGGTAGCGTCAAGCTTTATGCTTGACCGGTCACCCACAAGGGGTGACGCTACGCTTAGGTTGACATTGGCTTCCAAAAGATAGAGAACAAGCGAGGGACGGGAATGCCAAGCCATTGTGCGAGCGTCTTTCCTGTCCTCTGAAGCCTCTTCTTGCGCGAACTTTCTGTCGGCGAAGGAGGAAGGCGCGACACCGATTTCACCAACTTCACCAATTTTACCTAATTCACCAATTCAGGGGCTGGGATAGGTGAAATTCACTCCTTTGTGGGTGGTGTCCGCGGTCACGGTGATGATCTTGGCCGCGGTTTTGGTAAAAGGGGTCCCGCCCGGACCCAGGCTGCTGCGCTGGTTCACCTTGAGCTGCTTGTAGAGCAGGATATAAGGGACCTGGTCCGGACCTCGCCAATATTTCGAGACAGAAGCCGTGAAGAGTTGGCTGCCGATGCGCGGGGTATTGACATAAACATAATAATCGTCCGGCGGCAGCCCATAGAGCGTATAATTTCCGTTCCGGGTGAAAGTGGTCACGATCGGGACCTTGTCCGAGGCCCGGATCGCGGTCACCTGGACGCCGAACAGTCCGACTCCATTATTATATTGCACCCGGCCCTTGATCTTGCCCCAGCCGGTCGGGTTGGAATTATGGTAGAGCGAGACCACGCCGGCCATGTCGTCCTGCGCGAGCGAGACCATGTCCGTCCAATAATCATTGTCGAAATAAAAGGGATACATGGTTGCGGCGATCGCAGGGGTGAAACTCGCGCCCACATCCGTGCAAAAACTATGGTCCAGGCCGTAAAAATGCCCGGCCTCGTGCGTGATCACGGCCTCGAGGCTGTAAAATCCTCCGCCCGAGCAACTCGGCTTACTGAGCGGATCGTCGCTCCAGTCAATGGCGTCATTGATGGCCATGTCCGTGCCCGCGATCACTCCAGTGGAGACGGTGTAGTAGTTGACGGTCATGGCCAGGATGGCGTTGGAGGAGAAGCCGGTGGTGAAAAGCACGAGGTTGAAAGCATCGCACCCGGTCATTCCGCCCTGTCCGCACCAATCGGTGCGACTGGTGGTGCCGCCGTATTGGACATTTAGGGTCATGTTGGGGAGTGCGGCCCAATGGCTGAAAGAATTATTTATGGTGGTGAACTCATTCGCCACGCAGCCGTTAGTGGTGGGGTTGTTGGAGCCGTTCTTGTTTATTTTGTAGGTCGGGTTGCCGGCCCAGTGGATCGCGGCCCCGGTGGAGGACCGGAGCGGCTGGAAGGCGAAGGCCGAAGAGGCCAGCAAGAACACCAGTATTCCCGGCCAAACCCGGCTAAGGGTTTTCATGGTTATTTGCCTTTCGGTTTATTGGCAATAACTTTGATCTGGGCCTTGAGTTGCTCGAGGTCCACCCGCGCGGGTTCCAGCTTGACCGGCGCGCCGGAGGGGGTCAGGAAACTGACCCCCTGCCATTGCTGGAAAGCGTATTTGGTCTTGGTCTTGTCGTCATAATAAACCTTGAACCGGCCCTGGGACCATCCGATCAAATCGCGCGACCCGTCCTTATCCTTGTCCAGAAAAAGCAGGTCCTCTTCCAGGGGTAGGAAATTAGCCGTGCCCGCGACCATGATCCCTTTCTCGCCGATCTCCCCGCCCGGCTGCCGGACCTTGATTTCCTTCAGCGGCAGGCCCTTCAGGTTGTCATAAACCAGGAAGGTGTATTCCGTCCAGATCATATTGCCCCGCTCATAGACCCGCTTAGCCATGCAGTGTCCGATCACGATCGCGTCCGCGTCCTCCGTAAGCCGGTCCAGGCTGAGCGGGACCATGACCGTAGCCAAGGCCGCGCTCGAAACCAGAAACGCCAGGCTGAATAATATCTTCCTCAATTGACCTGCCCCCTTTCCTGTGCTTAAATAGCCACTCGGAATTAGGAATTCGGAACTCGGAATTCGGCGCTTCCCGAATTCCCAAATCCGAATTCCCAGTTTTATTATGAACAAGAAGTATCAGGTTGTCAAAGGATTTAGAGACATCTTCCCGCCGGAAAGTTTCCTCTTCTGGCAGGCGGAAAAGTTGGCCCGCGAGATTTTCGCCCGGTTCGGCTACGCCGAGATCCTGCTCCCGGTTCTGGAGTCGCAGGAACTGTTCAGCCGCAGCATCGGCGCGGACACGGACATCGTGGCCAAGGAAATGTTTGTGGTGCCGGACAAGAAGGGCCAGAACCTGGTGCTCCGGCCCGAGGCCACCGCCAGCGTGGTGCGCGCTTATGTTGAGGGCCTGGCGCAGAAAGGCTCGGCCAAACTGTTCTACTACGGGCCCATGTTCCGCTACGAGCGGCCGCAAAAAGGCCGTTATCGCCAGTTCTGGCAGATCGGCGCCGAGGCCATCGGATATGCGGGTCCCGGGGTGGACGCGGAACTGCTTTTGCTGCTCGACCTCTTCTTCAAGGACCTGGGGCTCAAGGACATCTCGATCCGGCTCAACAGTCTAGGCTGCAAAATCTGCCGGCCCGCGTACCGCGAGGCCCTGGTAAAATATCTCAAGTCCAACGAGTCGGCCTTGTGCGAGGAATGCAAACGGCGGCTCGAGACCAACCCGCTGCGGGTGCTCGATTGCAAGAACGAGGCGTGCAAGGCCGTGACCAAGAACGCGCCCTCCCCTTCCGCTTTTTTGTGCCCGGACTGCGCCACGCATTTTGCCGGGCTGCGCAAGCTGCTGGACCGCCAGAAACTGGTTTATCAGCTCGATGACCAACTGGTGCGCGGTCTGGACTATTACACCCGCACGGTGTTCGAATTCCAGGCTCCGACTGGACTGGGCGCGCAAAATGCGGTGGTGGGCGGCGGGAGATACGATGACCTGGTGGAGGAGTTGGGCGGGAATCCCACGCCCGCGATCGGGTTTGCGCTGGGGGTCGAGCGGCTCGCGCTTTTACTTTCGGAAAAAATTTCCGAGGCCGAACTTTTGGCCGGGCCGGAGGCGTTCCTCGTCTTCTCCGGGGAAAAGGCCTACGCGTTCGCGTTCAAGCTGCTGTTCGCGCTGCGCGCCGCGGGGCTGTTCGCGGACATGGCCCTGGACGAGCCTTTGAGGTCGCTGCGGAGCCAGCTCAAGCTGGCGGACAAGCTGAAATCCAAAGCCGCGCTGATCGTAGGCGAGGACGAGCTCAGCGGCAAAATATTCAATCTTAAATTGCTCGGGAGCGGCAAGGAGCTGAAGCTGGATCATGAAACGCTGCAACGGGTTGCGAAGGTTGACTGGGAGGAGATGAAGAGTCATCTCTCGCAGCCGGGCTTTGTGTATGCGGGCAAAGAATACGAGCAGGCCCTGGTCCAGAACCAGGGTTTGCTGAAATTATTGAAAATATATCTTCACGAGTTGGAGAGGCAGGAGGAGTAGCTAAATGGAAGAGATGGGGAGCTGGAAACGGACTTCGTATTGCACCGAGGTGGGCAAGACGGATGTGGGCAAGACGGTTTGTCTGATGGGATGGGTGAATTCCTACCGCGACCACGGCGGAGTCATCTTCATAGACCTGCGCGACCGCGCCGGCCTGGTGCAGGTGGTGTTCAATCCGACCTTCGCGGCCAGCGCGCACGACAAGGCCAACCTGCTCCGGAACGAATGGGTCATCGCGGTCTCGGGCGAAGTGCGGCCGCGTCCCGCGGACATGGTCAATCCCAAACTCCGGACCGGCGCGATCGAGGTCTGGGTCAAGGAGATGCGGATCCTGAACCGCTCGGCGGCCACGCCGTTCGCGATCGAGGACGAGGCGAAGATTAACGAGGAACTCCGGCTTAAATACCGTTACCTGGATTTGCGCCGTCCGGAGATGCAGAAAAAAATCATCTGCCGGCACCGGGTGGTCAAGTTGATCCGCGACCATTTTGACACAAACGGTTTTTACGAAATCGAGACGCCGTTCCTGGCGAAGTCCACGCCCGAGGGAGCGCGCGACTACCTGATCCCATCCCGGATCAGTCCGGGCAAGTTCTACGCCCTGCCCCAGTCGCCCCAGTTGTTCAAGCAAATCCTGATGGTGGCCGGATTTGACCGCTATTTCCAGGTCGTGCGCTGCATGCGGGACGAGGATTTGCGCGCGGACCGCCAGCCCGAGTTCACGCAGTTGGATGTGGAGATGAGCTTTCCGCAACCGGAAGACATCTATGAATTGATCGAGGGGGTCCTGGCCAGGATTTGGAAAGAGATCCTGGGCATCGAGATTCCGCGGCCGTTCCCGAAATTGTCCTGGGACGAGGCCATGAGCAAATACGGCTGCGACAAGCCCGACACCCGCTATGAACTTTTCCTCCAGGACCTGAGCGACATCTTCCCGAACTCCGAATACCGCTTCTTCAAGCAGGCCCTGGCGGACGGCGGCATCATCAAAGGCATGAACGCGCCCGGCTGCGCCGAGTGGAGCCGGAAGGACACCGACGACCTGACCTATGCGCTCAAGGCCTACGGCGCCAAGGGCCTGACCGCGATGCGGCTTCAGGACAGCGGCCTGGCCGGGCCGGTGGTGAAATACCTGAGCGCGGACGAGCAGAATAAAATGCTCGAGCGGCTCTCGGCCAAAAAGGGCGACCTCATCCTGATCATGGGCGACAAGTTCGCCGTCACCAACGAGGCCATGAACCAGTTGCGGCAGATGATCGCGCGCAAAATGAACATCATTCCCGAACATAAATATAATTTCCTCTGGGTCGTGGACTTCCCCCTCTTTGACTGGAGCGAGAACGAGAAGCGTTGGAAATCAACCCACCATCCCTTTACCATGCCCCGGGCGGAGGACCTCGACAAACTGGAATTCGATCCCGGCAAGATCAAGGCCCTGGCCTATGACATCGTGCTCAACGGCGTCGAGATCGGCGGCGGCTCGATCAGGATCCACCGCCCGGATATTCAAGAACGGGTGTTCCACGCGCTCGGCATCTCGGACGAGGAAGCCAAAATCAAATTCGGGTTCCTCCTCGATGCCTTCAAGTATGGCGCGCCCCCGCACGGCGGCATCGCCCTGGGCATTGACCGCCTGATGCAGATCGTGGTCGGCGGGACCTCCATCCGCGATGTCATCCCCTTCCCCAAAACCCAGGCCGGCGCGGATCTGATGGTGGATGCCCCGAGCGAAGTGAGCGAGGACCAGCTTAAGGAACTGCATCTTGAGGTGACCAAAGAGGATCTTACCTAGGCCGTTCATCGTTAATCCGGCGTGTGCTATTATCGGCGCCGTTGGTTTTGGAAAAACCGACCGGCGTCAAGCCGACTCTAACCTAAAATAATGACGATGGACAATTCTCATTCCGAACCCGGCCGGCTTCAGCTGGTATTGCGCGCGCTGCGCGCGCGCAACTACCGGCTGTTCTTCTTCGGCCAGACCGTCTCGCTCATCGGCACCTGGATGCAGACCATTGCCATGAGCTGGCTGGTCTATCGGCTCAGCAACTCCGCGTTCCTGCTCGGGCTGGTCGGGTTCGCCGGCGATCTCCCTTCCTTCATCCTCATGCCCATCGCCGGCGTCTGGGCCGACCGGCTCGACCGCCGCAAGGTGGTGATCGCGACCCAGACCCTGGCCATGGTCCAGGCCCTGATCCTGGCCGGCC
>CAIUDS010000696.1 GCA_903897985.1 uncultured delta proteobacterium | reverse complement strand
TCCGTGCCGGTCCAGACCGCGGAATGATATCCTCTTAAACTCGGCGCATTGGTGGTTTGAGTGGCGGTCCAGGAGTTGCCGGAGACATTATATCTTCCCCCCGTGTTGGTAAAGGGTTCTCCGCCCCAGACCACCATATAGGTTCCCGTCCAGATTGCGGTGTGGCTTGTTCGCCCAACCGGGGCATTGGTAACCATGGTTGCCACCCAGGTGTTGGTGGAGGGGGTATATTTGCCGCCGGAGTTGACATAAGGCGTGGACTGGTCGTATCCGCCCCAGATGACCATCTGGGTCCCGGTCCAAATTGCCGTATGATCGGCCCGGGCTGATGGGCAGGGCGAGTTGGTGGTAGTGGCGGTCCAGGAGTCCGTAACTGGATTATATTTGGCGCCGGAATTTATAACATATCCCGCGTTATAGCCTCCCCAGACAATCATTTCCGTTCCCGTCCACACCGCGGTGTGGTGAGACCGCTCCACCGGAGCCGAACTCAAGGAGGTCGGCGCCCAAACCGTGCCGACCCGCCAGCGATAATAAGCCGCGGTCAAATCCCGATTGCCGGCTTCGTCAAGACATCGGGCCTGGAAGATATGAACCCCGCCGGTCAAGTCGGAATAATTTTGAATAGGATCGCACGCGGCCCAGTTCTGACTGTCCAGTTTACATTCAAATGTGCACGGGCCTCCTGAGCATTGGAGCTCAAAACTTGCATCCGGTCCAAACGAAGGATCCGTGGGAGTAGAAATGATGGTGGTCTCGGGAGGGGTGCTGTCAATCGTCCAAACCTGAGAAGCCGGCGTGGAATCGGTATCGCCACTATATTTAGCCCGGACTTCAAAAGTATGACTGCCTTCGCGCAGGCCGAGGATGCCGCCGGTATTGGTATAGGGGAGTCCGCCCCAGACAATCAGTCGGGAGTTGGCGGCAACCGCACTATGCCAATATCTTGCCGCCGGAGCATTGGTCAGGCTGGTCGCTTTCCAAGTATTGGCCGCAGGATCATAGCGGCCCCCGGTGTTAAAGCTAGAAGGGTTATCATATCCACCCCAGATAATCATTTCCTTGCCGATCCAAACCGCCGAGTGAATCCCTCTTGATTGCGGCGCATTGGTTACGGAGGTGGCGGTCCAGTTATTGGCATCAGGGTTGTATCGCCCGCCGCTATTTACCGGATAAGAACCCGAATACCCTCCCCACATGATCATTGCATCGCCACTCCAAAGCGCGCTGGAATAATAATTCCCAGCTGGATCATTTGTGGTGGAAACCGCGGCCCAGGAATCCAGATCTCTATAATACCTGCCTCCATTATATTGCATAGCTTGATTATATGTATATCCGCCCCAAACGATCATTTCATGTCCAGTCCAAACCGCCTTATGCTCCGTCCTTTCCGCCGGGGCATTGGTGGCGGAAACCGGGCTCCAACTATTGGAAACTGGATTATACCTGCCGCCATTATTGAAAACCGTGGTATAGTAATCATCTCCTCCCCAGACAATCATCTCCGGGTCGGCCCAGACCGCGGTGGGATATTCTCTGGCTGCGGGTGCATTGGTTGAGGGACAATTAGTGGTGCAGGTTGCGGCCCAAGAGTTGGTGGAGGGATTATATCTGCCGCCGGTATTAAGCACCCCGCCGGTCTGGCTACTCGCTCCCCCCCAGACGATCATCACCGAGCCGGTCCAGACTGTGGAATGATAGACTCTTGCGCCGCCGCCGGTGGCCATAGTGGTCCAGGAATTAGTAACCGGATTATATCTCTTTCCATCACCGCGGGTTGAACTTCCATCAACTCCACCCCAAATAATCATTTCCGCGCCGGTCCAGACTCCGCTATGCCAACACCTGGCCACCGGAGCATTGGTGGTGGTAGTTGCAATCCAGGGATCTCCATATTGTTTGGGGGAGGTGCAAGCCGTCCAGGTGGTGGTGTCCATCCGGCATTCATAGGTGCATCCGGTTTTGTTGCAACTGAACTGAAAAAGCGGGAAAGGACTGAGATCCGGGTTGGGCGGAGCAGAGGTGATGAAGGTGTCCAGCGGAGCGTTGACGGTCCAGGTGTAACTGTCGCCGGTGGGGTCGGGATTGCCCGCGGCGTCCGTGGCCCAGACCGAGAAGGTGTGCGATCCATCCAGAAGCCCGGAATAGGTTTTGGGCGAGGTGCACGCGCCTATGCTGCCGAGGTCCAATTTGCACCGAAAAGAGCAGGGCGGTTCATCGCAGGAAAAAGTGAAGGTGGCACTGGTGGAACTGGAAGGATTGGGCGGAAAGCTATCAATGGTAGTGCTGGGGGGAATGGTATCTATGGTCCAGAGCCGTTGCGCCGGGGAGGGGTCGGTAATCCCATCGGCCGTGGCTCTGACTTCAAAGCTGTGTGGACCGTCTGCCAATGAATAATAATCCCAAGGGGAGAAACATTCTTCCCAACCCAAAAGATCCAATTGGCACTCAAAAGTGCAGTCCGGCTGGTCGCAATGGAACCCGAAGGAGGCGTCCTGCGATTGAGTCGGATTATTGGGACCATAATCTATAATTGTCTCCGGAGGTGGAACTTCCACCATCACTCTTGTAGAGTCGGCGATGGAATTATAGGAGGTGGCGGTTACCGTGTCGCTGCAACTAACCCCGGGAGCGGTATAAACGCAGCCGCTTAAATTGCTCGCGCCGCAGCCGGCGAGTTCGCTCAAAATAATGTCCGGATTCCCGCATAAAGCCTCGGAACAAGCGTCCGGTCCCCAGGTCACGGTGCCGTTGAAGTTAGCCGTCTCATTTATGCCCTTGGTCAAAGGCCCGTCCGGCGTCAGGTCCACCGCAGTGATGCTGTCGTCGTTATTGCAGTCGTAGCCATCGGTCACCACGGTCTTGGCCGAAGCAATCACGCAACTCCAGTCCGACCGGTCGCAATCCAGCTCCGCGCAAACTCCGCTCACTCCGTTTTTACTGCAATTGGAGCCACTGACCGCGACATCATTGTTCGCAATGTCATCGGGGTCATTGCAACTGCCATTCTCCGACCAGGCATACAAACAGCCGAGGGCCGAGGAGGCGCCCTCAGTCACGGTGGTAATAGAACAGGCTAAGCCGGTGATCGTGTCGCCATCATCGTTGCAGGTATAGCTATCCGTCCCGGCGGTCTTGGCCGAGGAGATGGTGCAGGACCAGTCGGTGTCGTTTCCGCAGACCTCGGAGCAGGAACCGTCGGCTCCACTCTTTGAACAATTGGCGCCGGTAACGATTGCATCCGCGTCCGCGATGTCATCAGCGTCATTACAAATGCCATCCTCCGACCAGGAATACAAACAGCCCAACGCGGCCGAGTTGCCTTCGGTCGCCACGCCGATGGAGCAACTCAGGCCGGTGATGGTGTCGCCGTCGTCGTTGCAGGCGTAGGTGTCCGTCTGTTCCGAAGCGGTAATCGTGCAGGTCCTGCCGGTATCGTTACCGCAGACCTCGTCGCAACCGCCGTTAGTACCGTCCTGCGAGCAGCCGGTTCCGGTCACCACCGCGTCCGCATCCGCGCTCACGCAACTGCCACCTTCCGCCCATACATATAAACAGCCCAAGGCGGAGGACTGGCCCTCGGTCATCGTGCCAATTGAGCAATCCAGCCCGGTGATCGTATCAAGATCATCTTGGACATCAATCACATCCCAAAGACCACTGACCGGATCAGTTACCGTGCAATCCGGTGGATCCGCATTCCCGCAGAGTTCCGGGAAGCTGACCACGCCGAGCCCGCCGGAACAATTTCCCGAAACCTCGGAGGTGGCAGTAACATCACTGGCGCCTCCCCCGTCGCAGTTAGCGGTAAGGGTATAAGGATTGCCAGGAGTGCCTTCCGTCCCGGTGGTCGGGCTGACCTCAACACCGGTCACGACGCAAACGCCGCCCACGACCGTGAGCATGACCGTCTGAATAGTTCCCGAACTGCCG
>CAIUDS010000695.1 GCA_903897985.1 uncultured delta proteobacterium | reverse complement strand
GGATTACTTCCAGCCCCCTTGACCCCCATCATTGGGGAAGTCTTGAGGAAAAAATAGTTCGATTAATAGATATCAAAAGACCGCTGAAACAAGAAGGAAAGAAAGGATCGTAAATGGTCTGCTTTGCCAAAGGAATAATTCCGATGTCAATTAAAAATAAATCTGCCAAAACCGGGGCCTGGCTTTTTCGTTGGCGCAGCTACCTGCCGCTTTCTTTCATAGCCGTTATTCTACCCTCATTGCATTGGTTTACGTACCCGGCAGGATTACATAAATATGACCTCATTTGTGATATGTTTTGTCTTGCTATCTCTCTATTTGGATTGGTGATTCGCTCCTATACTATCGGTTATGCTCCGAAGCGCACATCAGGAAGAAACACTAAAAATCAAGTGGCGGACTCCCTCAATACAACCGGCATGTACTCAGTGACGCGGAACCCGCTCTACCTTGGAAATTTCTTCATGATGCTGGGAGTGATCCTGTCTGTCAGACAGATGTGGCTCCCATTAATTTTTGCCCTTGCTTTTTGGATTTTCTACGAACGGATCATCATGGCAGAAGAGAAGTTTCTAGAAGAGAAGTTTGGGAAGGAATATGGAGACTATTCAAGACGCACACCTGCGTTCATTCCCAATTTCAGGCTCTGGCAACGGCCAAGAATTTCTTTTTCATTCCGCAATGTTCTGAAACGGGAATATTCCAGCTTTTTTGGCATGATTGTTTCTTTCACAATCCTCGAATTGGTTGAGGACTTTATTGTTCAAAGGAAGTTCGTGGTTGATCCTGTTTGGGCGGCCATATTTTCCTTCGGTTTGGCAGTGTACATTACCCTAAGAACACTCAGAAAAAAGACCCGATTGCTGCATGTTGAAGGGCGTTAAAGCAGGGAGTATGTTATGCTCTCTGCTTTATTTATGTATGAAACCGGAAAGGCCAACTGCTGTTTTCGCTTTTAGGATGTGAGAATATGTTGACGTGTCACCCTATTTTGAGGCCCGGAAAATGGATAGTTTAAGACACTTCAGTCGCTTATCGTTCATTTTCAGTATTCCGCGCGAAAAATTTCCGCAACTCACAAGTTTTCCATGCGGGCTTAATGGCCTGCTTGCGGGCAGGCGTTATCTCTTCATAACCCTGCTGGTCGCCTGCTCCCTATACATTCCAGGCCAGAGGCACGGGCTTTACCGGACCGTCGATGCCCGGGAGGCGGAGATTGCTCGGGAGATGCTGGCGTCCGGCAACTTATCGGTCCCGACCCTCAACGGCGAGGTCTTCCTTGAAAAACCGCCTCTTTTTTCCGCCTGCGTGGCCTTATCCTACAAGCTATTCGGCGTGAACGAGGCCGCGGCCCGCGTACCCAGCGCCGTTTTCGCCGTGTTGAGTCTTCTGGGACTGGCGGTGTTGGGAACTCGGCTTAAGGACCGGCGCTTGGGTGTATTCATGGCCCTTTTTCTCGGGACGGACATGTTCTACCTCTCGTGGGGGCACGAAGTCCGCCTCGACCTGGCCCTGGCTGGATTCGTCATCTGGTCCCTGGTAGCTTTCCTGGCCGCTTACTCGCCTGGGCAAGAGAAGGCGAGGCTGGGCCCCCTCATCGCCTTTTACGCGCTGGTGACGGCCGCTTTCATGACCAAGGGAGTGGTGGGCTCGCTGGTGCCCGCGCTGACGGTAATGACCTATCTGATCTGCCGCCGCGATTTCAAGGGCCTGTGGCGCATCAAGCCATGGCTGGGGATCTTGCTTTTCGTCGCCCTGGCCGGTCCCTGGCATTACGCTCTTTTCGAGCAGGCCGGAAGCCGCTACTTCGAGATCTTCTACCGCGACAACCACCTCTATCGCTTCATCCACTCCTCCGAGGTCAATCTGGGGCATCGCAAG
>CAIUDS010000694.1 GCA_903897985.1 uncultured delta proteobacterium | reverse complement strand
CTGTCCGCGGACCAGGGCCGGGCGATCTGGAATGACGCGCACGGGGTCACGCTCTCGCTGGGCATGCTCAAAGGGCTTTTTCAAATTCCCCACGAACTTACCTATGTGCCCATGTCCGGAACCCAGGCCGGGGCCAAATTGCATGAGGCCCCTTTTCTGGGGACCGCGCTCGCCGCCGGCCTGATTTTGCTGGTCCTGAAAAAACCGGGGCGGAAACTGCTCCCGGCAATCCTTTACGCCCTGGCCTTTTATTTGGTCTGGGCTTTCAGTTTCCGGCTCTCGCGCTTTGCGCTCGGGCTCTGGCTGCTGCTGGCGGTGTTGTCGGCCGGAGGGTTTTCGCTCTGGATGCAGAGAGGCAAATGGCAGAGCCGCGGGGCCAAGATGGTTTTGGCCGTGGCGATATTTTCCGGATTGACGCTTGAGCTGTTGGCGGGCGCGCGCGAAACCGGGTGGCTGCTCTTGATCCGACCTGAAAGCGCCGGCCAATATTTGCGCGGGCTCAGCCGGGCCCCCACGATCCAACTGGAACTGGGCGCGTATCCGGTTTTCGATTGGCTCAATCGCAATTCAAAGCCGGATGACCAGGTGTTGCTTCTGGGGACCACTTCGTTTTTTTACCTGGAACGGAAAGCGGTTGCCAGCTCGTTCCTGGATTGGAATCCCTTGCTCATTGCTTTCAATCTCAATAAATCGCCGGAAGAGATTTGCGAAATATTGAACGACGAGCCGATCGCCTACCTGGTTTTCCAGCCCGCGGAACTGGCGCGCCTTTCCCAACAATATCCGGCCAACCGGCTCACGGCCTCGGGCAGGGAGCGGATGGATGAATTTTTCAAGAGTCCCTGCCTGGAACTGGTGATGAAGCCAGATTCACCATTGGTCCACCTTTACCGGATCAAAAAAATGGGTTTGCCTTAGCACGGCCTTGTGCTAAAATCTTTGCGCGAATGGACAAGCTGATCATACAAGGCGGCCGGAGGCTGGAAGGAACGATCGAGATTTCCGGGGCCAAGAACGCGGCGCTGCCGCTGATGGCCTCGACCATCCTGGCGCCGGGCAAGCATGTGCTCGAGAATGTGGCCAACCTGAAAGACATCCTGACCATGTGCGAGCTTCTGGAAAAGCTGGGCGCCAGGGTGGACCGGTCCCGGTTGGAATCCGACGGGATTCTGGAAATTGACAGCGCGGACATCCAGAGCCGGCGCGCGCCTTATGAACTGGTCAAGACCATGCGCGCTTCGATCCTGGCGCTGGGGCCGCTCTACGCCCGGTTCGGATGCGCGGAGGTGAGTTTCCCGGGCGGCTGCGCGATCGGGGCGAGGCCGGTGGACCTTCATCTCAAGGGCCTGGAAATGCTGGGCGCGAAGATCAGCGTCGAGCATGGCTACATCGTGGCCGAGAAGCAGGACGCGCATGCGAACGAGATCACCTTTGACACGGTGACGGTGACGGGCACCGAGAATGTGATGATGGCCGCGGCGCTCACGCCGGGGAAAACGGTTTTGCTTAACGCGGCGCAAGAGCCGGAAGTGGTTGACCTGGCCGAATATATGATCGAGATGGGCGCGAAGATCAAGGGCGCGGGCACGGAAAGAATCGAGCTCGCGGGGGTCGAGTCGCTCAAGCCCGGCGTTCACCGGATCATGCCGGACCGGATCGAGGCCGGCACCTACCTGGTCGCGGCCGCGATCACGGGCGGCGAGCTGCTGCTCAAGAATTGCAATGCCGGGCATCTGGAGTCGGTGATCGCGAAGCTGCATGAAGCCGGGGTGGGGATCGAGAAATCGGAAGCCGGCTTGCGGGTCTGGAGAAAGGGAAAACTGCGGGGGGTGGACATCCGGACCACGCCCTATCCGGGATTCCCGACCGACATGCAGGCGCAGATGATGGCGCTGCTCTCGCTGGCGGAAAGCGGTGTCAGCATGATCACGGAAACCATTTTCGAAAACCGGTTCCAGCACGCGCTCGAACTCCAGCGCATGGGCGCCAACATCAAGATGGAAGGCAACCGCGCCCTGGTCACCGGCGTGAAAAAACTCTCCGGCGCCAAGGTGATGGCCACCGACCTGCGCGCCAGCGCCTCGCTCGTGCTGGCCGGCCTGGCTTCGCAAAATACCACCGAGGTCTCGCGCGTTTATCACCTTGACCGCGGCTATGAGAAGATGGAAGAAAAGCTGAACGCGGTCGGCGCGAAAATCCAAAGGGCTAAAGAAGCATGAAGATCATGGATGCCAGCAAACCCGGGTTTAAGGCGGAGTTCGCCGCGGTTCTGAAGGAGCGCGCCGGCTTCAAGCTGGAAATCGAAGCCAAGGTCAAGGCCATTTTTTCCGCGCTGGAAAAAAATGGCGGCCAAGCCCTGCTGGATTTTTGCGGAAAATTTGACGGCTTCCAGGGAAAGCCGGGGCAATTAAGAGTCAGCCGCGGGGAAATAAATGACGCGGAAAAAGCTCTTTCTCGAGCGCAGTTCCAGGCGATCAAACTCGCGGCAAAAAGGATCCGGGCTTTTCACTCCCGCCAGGTTCCCGAGGGATACCGGATCAATGAAAACGGAAGTTTTATGCAGGAGCGCTGGCTCGCGCTGGAAAGCGTGGGCCTATACATTCCCGGCGGACATGCGCCCCTGGCCAGCACGGTTTTGATGACCGCGATCCCGGCGCAACTGGCCGGGGTAAAAAGAATGGTCATGGCTACGCCCGTGGGCAAAGACGGAAAAATTCATCCGGCGATTTTATATGCGGCAAATCTTTGCAAGATTAAGGAAATTTATAAGATGGGCGGCGCGCACGCGATCGCGGCCATGGCGCTCGGGGCGGGCCCGATCCCGAAGGTTGATAAAATTGTCGGGCCGGGCGGGGTCTGGGTCAGCGCGGCCAAGGTTTATGCGCAGAGCCGGGGGCTTTGCGGCATTGACACCCTGGCTGGTCCCAGCGAGATCGTGATCCTATCGGACGGATCGGCTCCGGAGGAATTTGCCATTGCGGACCTTAAAGCCCAGCTTGAGCACGGCAAGGGAGGATGGGCGTTTTTTATCTCAACGGATTCAATTTACCTTAAGAAGGTCAG
>CAIUDS010000693.1 GCA_903897985.1 uncultured delta proteobacterium | reverse complement strand
TGGGGTCGTTCCTTTCAGGTGATCTTCTGGGGCGTGCCTCAAACAACAATTCCTTCGCATGCGAAGGATCTAACATAAATCGGGCAAAAAGTTGTCCAACCAATGGGGGGAACCTCAAACAAGAGGCATTGCCGTTTGTTAAACCATTCCAGGGCGCTAAACGAACCGTTGTCATCAAAACCATATTTGATGACATTAATGCCTCTCATTTAAGAAGCTTGAATGATCCTAAATTGCTAATATTGTATTTGAATTTAAAGTATCTTATGATCAGTTTTGTGATATTTGTGGTGATTGCTTCTTTATCAATAATTATTGACGCTGCGATTATTATAAAGTCAAACCAAGGGCATAATTATATTGCCATCGGAGTGGGAACTATAGGTATCATTATGATATTTCAGGTTATTTTAATAATTTATGAATATGTTCGCAAGAAGGAATAGTGCGTTTAAAATAATGGCCCATGTAGATTTAGTGGAGTCAGTCCCAGATATTCTCCTTCGCCATCAGCCTTCGGCAGCTTCTTTCGCTAAAGATAAATATTTGACGCTCAGTTCCGATTGATATTGACACCAGCCTGCCTCCTGTGGTAAGGAATAGGCTCAGATTTACCAAAGGAGCGAATGATGAAGAGAAGTCTGGTGGCGGCGATTTTTATGAGTATCTTTTTAACGACCCATCCCGGCGCGGGCGAGGAGGTCGAGGGGATCGTCATGAAGGGTCTGGACCCGCTGCAGGTGGCGGCGCTGGCCCGGCAGGGGAGCCTCTTGATCGTCAAGCTCAAACCGGACGGCAAGCTCAAGGAGATCGTGGCCGCGACCCTGGTCAACGCCTCCCCGGACAAGGTTTGGGCCACCATCCAGGATTATGACAACTACCCGAAGTTCATGCCCCAGACCACCAACATGAGGATTATAAGCAAACCCGCGGAGAACCAGTTGATCACCGAGCAGACCATTCGGATTGAAATCTATGTGCTCAAGGTCAAGCTGGCCTACCAGATGCTCCAGAAGCTGGAGCCTAATAAGAAGATTCGCTTCACCTATGTGTCCGGCGACCTGCCCGGAACCTTCGGCGGATACGACCTGGTCGAGGTGCCCGGAAAAAATCAGACCCTGCTCTTCTACTCGCTTTACTCCAACCTGACCAAGCTGTCCTGGCCCATCGGCCCGATCATGGAATCCCAACCCGATTTCCTCACCTCCGTCAATGTCTCCACCGGCTCCATGGTGGTCAAGGCGATCAAGGAAGAGACGGAGCGGAAGTTGCAAAGCGGCAAATGAGGCGATTCCCGGCTTGGAAATCTTTGATTTCTCTGGCGGCTGGTTGGAAGGTTGATAGGTTTATAGGTTGATAAGTTGATACGGGCACGGTGCTAATTCCCTATCAACCGATCATCTTATAAACTTATCATCCTGCAATTCTGCCCAGCACCGCGTCGGTGAGGAAGAAGATCCCAAAATAGAGCATTCCCAGGCCGCAGATGATGAAGACCGCGACCTGGAGTTTCCTGCCGAAGAATTTTCCGCCCTGGAAGGAGAGCCAGCTCAGGAACTGGAGCCAGGCCAGGTCGCAGGACCAGTGGACAATGGCGAACAGGATCACGCCCGGGATGCCGAAGGAGGTTGCGCGCACCACGAGCGATGCGCCCACCGTTGCCCACCAAACCAGGAAATAGGGATTGCCCGCGCTGAGCAAGATTCCGCCCAGATACGGGGCGATATCGCGCTCCTGGCTCTCGATCTTGGCCCGGCGCGCGTTGATCAGCATCTCGATGGCCATCCAGATCAAGACCCCGCCGCCCAGGATGCCGATCACCGTCTTGACCAGCGGCCGCTGGAACAGGATGCCCACGCCCAGATAGATGAGCGCGATGAGCGGGAACTCCACGGTGCCGTGCCCGAGCGCCACGATCGAGCCGGTCTTCCATTCCCGGCTGCCCTTGGCCATGGTGATGGCGGTGATCGGCCCGGGCATGAGCACCCCGCTCAGGCTGATCAAAATCACCGATCCTAAAAATAGCAAAAGGCTATTCATGCTCGTGCGAGCGATCCCTTGACGCGGTCAACGGTTAACGGTTCACGGTTCACAAAACACGGTAAACGGTTAAAGGCGCACGGTGCACGGAATGCTGCGCGGTTGAGTGAATTATCGTTAACCGTTAACCTTTCACCGTGTACCGTTAACCTCACAGTTTCATCCCCATCCCGATTTTTTCGAGCGGCTCGTCGGTCACATGGTCGTAACAGGTGAGCGGGTCGCGGAACAAATCCTGGAAGCCCATGCCATAATAGAGTTTCAGCGCCAGGCGGTTACGCGAAGTGGTAACCAGGTGCACGCCCGGGCTTTCATGTTCGCGCAAATATTTGAAATACTCGAGCATGAGCGCCTTGCCCATGCCATGACCCCGGTATTCGGCCGGAGCGATGTTGGTGTGCAGATGCGCCGGGTATTCGGCGTGGACCCGGTCGCGCGGCTCGTTGAATTCGCCGCGCCGGCTGCTGCGCGCCACCCGGTATAAATATCTCCAGTTCTTGAGATGAAAAAACACCCCGCTACGCATCGCGCTGCCAAACAGTTTGGGCCGGATTTCCTTATTAAAAACCCTTTCCTGCTTCGCCGTGTCCAGGCAACCCAGCAAATACCCCACCACCTGTCCGTCGGCCTCGGCCACCAATGCGCTCTCCGGCTCGTAGTCCGTCCAGTAAAGCGACCACATGTCCGCAAAGGCCTCGCGCCCCTCGAAATAGACTTCCATCGGGTCGCCCATGAACCCGGTCTCGCAACAAATCCAGCGGACCCGCGCCCGGTCGCGTGCCTCATATTTCCGGATCTTGTATTCCATCGTTATCTCATTCTCCCCAAAACCGCGACCATCCGCAAGATTTATTTCTCACCACAGAGGGCACAGAGGGCACAGAGAATATAAAATGAATATAGATGAAAATTATTTTCGCTTTCAAGATTATCCTTTCTTCTCTGTGTTCTCTGTGTCCTCTGTGGTTAAAGATATTAATTTATTTTTTTTCGATCAATATCGCCCGCACGATCTTGCGCGAAGGCTTGCGGGCCGGCAACTCCTGGACATGCTCATGACAGGCGAAGTCGAGCAGCAGCTCCGGCGCAAAGTCCTTATAAATCCCGCGCACATGCCGGCCGGTGTCAAACTGTTGGAACGGGGAGAGCCCCGCCTGCTTGAACAAGTCCGGCCGCGCCACGCCCGCGGACACCATATATTTTCCGGCCCATCCGTTTTCAAAGAGGAACCCGATTTCTTTTTCCAGACTGCGGCTCTCATTATACATCATCGGGTGGACTTCCATCAGGACCTTGCAAGGTCGCGGGCCATGCGCCAGCAAGTCCCGGCCGCCCTTGAGCGCCTCGACCTCCCCGCCCTCGATGTCCATCTTGATGAAATGGGGCGCGCCGGTGCGGAAGGTTTCCGCGAAAACGGGCAGGGTGAAAATCTGAACCTTCTCTGCACCCTGGACGGTTGAATCATGAGGCACCAGCGCCCCCAGGTTGGAATGCGATGAAACATGGAATTGTCCGGGGCCGTTGTAGTCGGAGATGGCGCAGGAGAACATTTTGGCGTTGGCCTGGTTATGGGCGATGTTTTTCTGGAGCAAGGCCGCGTTTTTCTGATGCGGCTCGATCGCCGCGATCAGGTATTTTTCCGGGGCAAGAACTTTTTTGACCACCTGTTCGATGATCAGGGTGTTGAGGCCGAGGTTGGCGCCTAGATCGAAAATGACCAACCGGTCCGGCCGGTCCGAAAAAAGTTTGGCCAGGTCCTCCGTTTCGGTCCGGATGATCCAGTTGAAGTCCGGCTCGCGCTCCGGGCCCGGGTCTTTCCCCTTTTTCAGTTTGTCCGCGCGCTTGATCAAAAACTCGGAAATGCCCGGGTCGTCCGTCGAAGCCCACATCTCAAATGATTCCAGTTTGACCAGGATTTCTTTTGGCCGCTTGTCCGAAAACCAGCCCAACTCAGTTCTCCTTTTCAATGAGGATGGAGCGGACGATTTTGCGGGAAGATTTCTTGCCGGGCACTTCCTGGATATGCTCGCGGCAGGCGAATTCGAGCAGCTGCTCTTTGAGGAAATCGCGGTAGATGCCGCGGGAGTGGTGCTTGGTTGTGAATTCCTTGAAGGGGCGCAGCCCGGCCTGCTTGAACTTGTCGGGCCGGATCACCGCGGCGGACACCATGTATTTGCAGACCCAGCCGCGCTCGAACAAGAAATGCAATTCCTTTTCCAGACTGCGCTCCTCGCTGTAGGACCCGGGGTGGACCTCCATGATCATCCGGCACGGGGGCTTGCACCCGGCCAGGAATTCGCGCGCTCCCTTGAGCACTTCCACTTCGCCGCCCTCGACATCCACTTTGAGGAAATGCGGCTGGCCGGTGTTGTTGATCTTGGCAAAAGATGGCAGAGTAAAAATCGGCACCCTGCGGGTGCCCGCGTCGGTGTGCGGGCTGGCAACCAGCGCGCCGAGGTTGGAATGGGTGGAGCGGTGAAACATTGCCTCGCCGTCATGGTCCGCAATGGCGCAGGCAAAGGCTTGAGCGTGAGCGGAATTTTGCGCGATGTTTTTTTCGAGGAAATGGAGGTTGGCCGGGTCGGGCTCGATGGCGCAAATGAAATAGTTGCCGCGGGGCAGGAGCTTTTTGGCCAGGGCGTTCATTTTCAGGGTGGAGAGGCCGAGGTTGGCGCCCAGGTTGAAGATCACGAGCCGGTCGTCCCGGTCCGCGAACAGCCGGCACAATTCCGTGAGCTGCTCGCGGATGATCCAGTGGAACTCGGGCTCGCGCTCCGGCCCGGGGTCCGTGCCCGCAGCCAGCTTTTCCGCGCGCTTGAGCAGACCCTCGTGCAACCCCTTGCCCCCGGCGTCCACCCACATCTCGAACTTCTCCAGCTTAATCAACTTCTCGCCGGAAGCTTTTTCCGATTTGCGACTTTTGAAAAAACTCATTATTTTTGACTATACTTGCCCCGGCTTTTTTGTCAAAGCCTTGAGGGAGCGCTTAACCTTTTAGCGGGGCGGTAGTAGAATGGAAGGGATGAAGGAAAAGCTCCGGCTGGATGAACTGGTGCTAAGGCTCGGGTTCGCCCCGGACCTTAAAGAAGCCCGGGCTTTGATCCAACTCGGCCGGGTGATGGTGGACGGGGAAATGATGGACAAGCCGGGGCGGCCCGTGGCCGCGGCCGCTTCAGTTACGCTGAAGGAGCAAGAACGGTTTGTGAGCCGGGGCGGGCTTAAGCTCGAGAGCGCGCTCGAGGAATTTAAAGTGGAGGTGGCGGACAAAATCTGTCTGGACATCGGCGCGAGCACGGGCGGTTTCACCGACTGCCTTCTCCAGCACGGCGCGAAAAAAGTTTATGCCCTGGATGTGGGAAAGGGATTGATTGACTCGAAGATCAGGAACAATCCGCGCGTGGTCATGATCGAAAAATTCAACGCCCGGAACCTGTCGCCGGCCCTGGTCCCGGAACCGATCGAGCTCGCGGTCGCGGATGTCTCGTTCATCTCGCTCAAGCTAATCCTCCCGCCACTAAAGTCCGTCCTGGCCCAGGGTGCGACAGCACTGGCCATGGTCAAGCCGCAGTTCGAGCTTCCGGCCCGATTGGTCAAGAAAGGTGTGGTTTTGGACCCGGACCTGCAACAGCAGGCGGTGGAAGAGATAGCCAACTTCGCGCGGGAATTGGGCTTCCAAATCATGGGCCAGACCAAGGCCGGGGTCAAGGGTCCCAAAGGCAACCAGGAGTATTTTCTATTTTTGAAATAAGGAGGGCGTGATGAGTAAGGCGAACAGATGGTTGGTGCTGGCCATGCTGGCGATGCTGCCGGCGTTTTCGGGTTGGGGTCAGGAACTGACCGCGGACGAGATTGTGAAGAAGATGGACGAGCTGTTGCGGGGGGAGTCGAGCTATATGAAGATGAAGATGACGCTGGAGAACCCGGACTGGTCGTCGCCGCGAGTGTTGGAACTCCTGGCTTATGAACAGACCGCGGACCACAAGGCTTTCATCCGGATCACCGCCCCGGCCCGGGACCAGGGCACCGGCTTTCTCAAGATCGGATATAACCTATGGATGTATATCCCGGCCACGGAAAAGGTGACCAAGATTCCGCCCTCGATGATGCACGGGTCCTGGATGGGCTCGGACTTCACCAATGACGACCTGGTCAAGGAGTCCAGTATCGTGAACGATTACACGCACCGGCTCCTGGGCACGGAGGACGATCCCGCGGCCGGCAAAGTTTACAAGCTGGAGCTTGTGCCCAAGCCCGGGGCCGCGGTGGTTTGGGGGAAGATTTTGGCCTGGGTTTCGGTCGAGAAGTATCTGCCGGTGAAGGAGCAGTTTTTTGACGAGCAAGGCAGGCTGGTGAGCGAGATGATCTATTCGCAGGTGAAAGACCTGGGCGGGAGAATGATGCCCACGCTTTGGGAGATGCGGCCGGCGGACAAGCCCGGACACAAGACCCGGATCGAGCTTCTGGACGGCCGCTTCAACTTCAAGATCGAGCCCGGGGTTTTCACCGAAAAGAATTTGAAGAGCAAAAATTATTAAGGCGCGCAGGCATAGCCTGGGCGAGGCATAGCCTCGCCCGTACGGGCGACTCTGCGAGTCGCCCGGCGAAAAGGGAATGAAATTATGGCGGAAACAAGCGCATT
>CAIUDS010000692.1 GCA_903897985.1 uncultured delta proteobacterium | reverse complement strand
CTTCGGCAGCAGCAACGGCCCGAAAACATCCACATTAATCATGCTCTTGCTCCATAAATTTCGTATTCGTCCTCAGTCCCGTCCTTCACCTTCTTCTTGCTCCGCTCCACCATCTGGTAGAAGTCGTCCGGCTGGACATCCCGGCCCGCGAGGCCCGCGATGAAGTTCGTGATCCTCGGCCGCTTCTTCTCCGAATACAGCGCGCTCCGAACCTCGCTCGCCACCGGCCCGCCCGGACCGCCGTAAATCATCGCCCGGTCCACCACGATCAAAATCTCCGCATGACCGACCGCCTTTTTAAACTGCGCAAACGGGAACGGCCGCCACAATCTCAACGACACCAGGCCCACTTCCTCGCCGGTCTCCCGCATCTCGTCTATCGCCACCCGCGCCGTCTCGCCGAAACTCCCCATGGTCAACAACAAAATTTTCGCGTCCTCCGCCCGGTAGCTCTCCACCGCCGAATATTTCCGCCCGCATATCTGCTCGAGTTCCTCCCAGGCCTTCTCGATCGTGGGCATGGTCGCCAGCAGCGCCTGGTCCTGCGCCATCTTGCACTCGGTGAAAATCTCCGGCGGCCCGAACGCGCCCATGGTCAGCGGATGGTCCGGGTCCAGCCGCATCTTCGGATTGAACGGCGGCAAATACTTCTTCACCATCGCGTCATCCCAGTATTCAATCGGCTCCACCACATGGGTCACGATGAACCCGTCCAAATTCAGCAAAACCGGATGCAGCACCTTGGCGTCCTCCGCCACCCGGAAGCTCCAGAACACATGGTCATAGGCGTCCTGCCCATTCTCCACGAAAATCTGCACCCAGCCCGAGTCCCGCACCATCATCGCGTCCGAATGGTCGTTCCAGATCGAGAGCGGCGAGTTGAGCGAGCGGTTCGCCATCACCATCACGATCGGGAGCCGCATGGAAGCCACGCAATAGACAATCTCCGCCATCAGCGCCAGCCCCTGCGACGCGGTCGAGGTAAAGGTCCGCGCGCCCGCGGCGCTCGAGCCCGCGCACACGCTCATGGCCGAGTGCTCGCTCTCGACCGGCACGAACTCCGCGTCCAGCTCCCCCTGCGCCACCAGCTCCGCCAAATGCTCGACGATATGGGTCTGGGGCGTGATCGGATAGGCCGAGATCACATCCACATCGCACTGCTTGACCGCTTCCGAGATCGCGATTGAGACCTCGACCCCGATTTTTTTCTTCGCGGATTCGGTCATGGTTCCTCCTTCATCGCGATCGCCTCGGTCGGGCATTCCTTAGAACAGATGCTGCATCCCTTGCAATAATCGAGGTTGACCGTGAAATAGCCGTCCGCCTTCTGATAGACCGCCATGTCCGGGCAGAACACCCAGCAGCGGCCGCACTTGATGCACTTCTTCTCGTCCCATTCCGGGTGCATGCTTTTCCAGTCCCCGGTCTTGTATTCCCGCGCGTTCCCCGGCTCGGTCACCGCGAACCCGATGGCCAGCTCCTGCCATTTGAACTGATCCGCTGGTTTGGTCATCTATCCCTCCGACTTCATTTCCGCATACGCGCGCTTGCACGCCTCCAGATTCATCCCGGCCACCTTGCCGAACCGGTCCTTGAACGGCTCCTCCAGGCTCTTCAAGTCCACCAGCGACTTCACCTTGAGCAAAGCCCCGAGCATGGCCGTGTTCGCGATCGGCAGTTTGATGGTCTCGCGCGCGATTTTGCTCGCGTCCACCGTGGCCACCTGGCAGGTGAACTTGTATTTCTTCTTGAGCTCGGCCGGACCCAACTCGCAGTTCGCCACCAGAATGCCGCCCGGCTTCATGCCCTTGGTCGGATCGAGCACATCCATCAGGCTCGGGTCCAAGACCACCACCAGGTCCGGGTTCTTGACCTGGAACCGGGCCTGGATTTTCTTGTCCGATACCCGGCAGAAAGCCAATACCGGCGCGCCCCGCCGCTCGGGTCCGAACGACGGGAACGCCTGCGCCCATTTGCCCTCGGAGATCGCGCTCCGGGCCAAAAGCTCGGCCGTGGTGACCGCGCCTTGGCCTCCCCTTCCGTGAAACCTGATCTCGATCATCCCGTCTCCTCTACCCTTGCGCTTAAGCGACCGCTTGCCGGGTGAAATTCCGGCCCCAAGCATAGTTTAAAGATGATAAAATTTTCAGCGAAAATGTCAATTGCAAGCGCGCTGCTATTCTTCCGCGGAGCAGACACTCTTCTGGGGGCCGCAGACACTTCTGTCTGCGTTCAACTTCGTGCGAGCGACTTCAGTCGCCATTGTTCGCTCTCGTCGCGCCCGATGCCGGGCAGGGCAAGCCCTGCCCCTACGAAAGACGACTTGACAGCGCCTTAAAATGCCGGCATAATGTTGACCAGCGGTTAATTTACGGTTAATTTAGAAAGCAGTAAATTTGAAAACCCCTTAAATGGAGGAGGAGATGGGTGGCGATCAAGGCTCGATTCCCAAAGATTGTCTCACTTGTCCTCCGTAGTTTTAACGAAGGAGGAGGTCTGGGCCTGACCCCTTTGGCTTATTGAAAGGAGATTACTGTGGAGCTTTATGATTTGGCCTTTTGTTGCTTCATTTACTATTGGAATGGCAATGAAGATGTAGACTATTTGAATTTTTTAAAAGAAACGGATTCTGTTCCCGACCTGAATAATGACAAACATAGAGAGTCGCTTTTAAGATTTTTAAATCAGTGGCAGTGTCGTCAATTGGCTAAATATTATTACCAACAAGCATCGGAGAAAATATCTTCCTGGTACCAAAAATATGACAATCTGCTTCCCCCCAGAAATAAAAATTTATTGGAACTGATGGAAAATGATTTTGAATTGATAAAACAGGCATACGGCGACCTAAAAAAATCAAATCTTCAAAAATTCGCACCTTTGGCCCGGTGGGTGCTTCTAAAATGCTATTTGCAATTAGACCTGGAGCGCTTATTCCATGGGATAATGCTATTATGGAAGAGTTTGATTATGACGGATTGCCCGCCTCGTATATCCAATTTTTAAGAAAAACAAAGGGCGTATTAGAAAGCTTGAAGAAATCCTGTATCAATAAAAATATCAAATTTGATAATTTGCCGGAAATACTAGGCCAACCTCGTGCAACCCATGTGAAATTAATAGATGAATATTATTGGATGACAATCACAAACGAATTCGAACCCCCGAAGGAAAAAGATGTGAAACTCTGGCTTAGTTGGCTCTAAAAAAATGGAATCTTCTTTATAGAGCACGAGCGACTCTGCGGTACGTCAGCGCGTTGCGCTCAATCTCAGATTTCAAATCTCAGCGAATTCTCCGTGCCCTCTGTGGGTTCTGTGGTAAAAAGGATTTGAATTCTTCGCGTTCTTTGCGCCTTGCGGTAAAAATATCCCCCCTCCCTAGCCCTCCCCCGCCAGGGGGGAGGGAACAAAGCAAGAATTAAATTCTCTGCGCTCTCTGCGTCTGCGGTAAAAAGCGAATTATTTCTGGCAGCCGCAGGATTTTTCGGGCACGGACTTGAACAGGGCCGGGTCGTCGGTCATGATCCCGTCCACCTTGAACTGGTTCTGAAATTTCTCGATATGCTTTTCGTCGTCCACCGTCCAGACCACGAATTTGAACCCGTCTTTTCGAGCCTCGTCCAGCATCCATTTGCTCGCGAAGGGGTAATAGATGGAGACGCAGTCGAGCCGGTATTTTTTGGCGTAGTAAATCGCCGAGGGCGGCCAGGCCGGATAGATGGCGCTGACCAGGGCGGGGTTGAATTTTTCAATGGCCTTCGCGATTTTGGGATAGCTGGTCTCATAGACCGCGCGGTCGCCGAGGCCGTATTTCTCGACCAGGGCATACAGGTCCGGGATGGCGTCTTCGGCATTGACCTTGATGTCCATGATGATCCCGACATCTTTCTTGGTCTGCAGGAGCGCGAACAACTCCTCGAGCGTGGGCATGGTGTAGCCGCCCGCGGTCTTGAGTTGCTTCAACTGCGCAAGGGTCATCTGGTCCACCGAGCCCTTGCCGTTATAGGTCCGGTCAACCGTGGGGTCATGGATCACTACATAAACCCGGTCCTGGCTCCGCTGCACATCGAACTCGATGCTATCCACGCCCATCTCGATCGCCTTGGTGATGGACTCGAGCGTATTCTCGTCCACCAAACCCCGGGCCCCGCGGTGCCCGATCTTCAAAGTCTGGCCTTCCTTCCATACCCCGGCCTGGGCCTGCGAGCCTATGCCCAATAAAACCGCGACCAACAAAACCAGATATTTTTTCATTGCCCTTTGCCTCCCTCTGCTTTTTCTTCCGCCATCGGATCCTCGATCTTGAGCGACCGGATCAGTTTCCGTTCCTCTTTGCCCACCTTGCCGATCGCCAGGAACTGATATTCCCCGCGATAAAACGGCGAGAAGCTCCCGCTATAGCTGCCGCCCTCATTCCGTTTCAGTTCCACCTTCTTCTCAAAGCCGTGTTCATAATAGCAATATACCAGGACCTTGCCGGTCAGATGATCCTTCCCGGCCTTGCTCAAATCCACATCCAAGGCAACGCCCCCGTCCTCCTGCCGCACCAGGGTCAGCTCCATCCGTAGCGCATCCTTCGGCCGCTCAAGCTCCATCCCCTGGAGCTTCTTCACCATCTCCACGCTCGTCCGCGACACCGCCTCCAAATCATCCGCGTCCTGCCAGGTCATGTCGTCCTTCGGCGTATGATAATACTTGTCCGGGGTGTAAATGAAAACCCCGGGCACGCCCGAGACATAAAACCATTCCATATCCGTGGGCAGCTCGCCGTAGAGCTTGCGCCACCAGTCCATGCCCGTATAAAGCTTCGTGGCCGAGAGGCTGGAATAGCTCTCGCGCGCGGCCTGCCGGAGCTCCGGGCTGGTCTCGATCAGCTTGGGCATGACCTTGGCCTCAGCCGGATCCTTATGGAAAAAATTATTCTTCACGCTCGCCATGTCCAGGTTGAGCATGGCCTTGATCCTGCCCGCGCCGAACTTTTGCCAGAAATACTGCGAGCCGATCAAGCCCAGTTCCTCCCCGTCAAACGCCGCGAAGATCAGCCCGACTTTGCCCGGCTTCTCATTTTTCATCAGTTCCGCGATCCGCATCATCACCGCCGCGCCGCTCCCGTCGTCCAGCGCGCCCTTGAACCACGAGTCCAGATGCCCGCCGATCAAGATGTAACTCTCGAACTCGCCCGGCGTCTGCGCGATCACATCGTATCCCGTGCCCGCGTAGATTTTGCAGTTGCTCTTAAACTCGACTTCCTTGCCCACCAGCGCCGGGGCGTCCTGGACAATGATGCCCGGCAGCGGGCCATAATGCCAACTGGTCGAATGGATGCTGCGCGGGAAAGGCAGCCCCCCCATGTTGAACGGGAACTCGCGCGGGTCCAGCACCAGCCCGACCGCGCCTTGTTTTTTCCAGTCCTCCGCTCTCAGCGCCAGGCTGCGCCCGCCAAAGGCGTTTCCCTTGACATAAACCAAGTCGCCCTTCCCCACCTTCATGGGGTTGACAACTTTGGCCTTGATTTCGCCGGGAGTGTCCGGGGCATACATGAGCGGAAACGCGGGCGAAGCCTGGCTCGATCCGTCCGGCTTGATCATATAAAGATCGCTGGTCACATGATAATAAGGAAAACGATAGCTGATCACGCTGGTCTCATAGCCGAAGCCCACTAGCGTCTTGCGCACAAACTCCACCGCGCAGCGCATGGCTTGGCTCCCGCTCCGGCGTTCCCCCGCGGTAAGCACCTCGAGATAGCCGTAAGCCGAATCCGACTTGGGCTTGAATTCCGGGCACGCGCTCACGGAAAACTCCAATGTCGCGT
>CAIUDS010000691.1 GCA_903897985.1 uncultured delta proteobacterium | reverse complement strand
TTCAACAACCCCAACGGCGACCCCTTCGAGATGCTCGAGATCATCAAGCAGGTCGGCCCGGACCGGATCGTGATGAGCACCGACCTCGGCACCATGCTCAATGTCCACCCGGTCGAGGGCATGAAACTCTTCATCCGTCTCCTGCTCGCGCTCAGCGTCAGCAAAAAGGACATTGAAAAAATGGTCAAGAAAAATCCGTCATATCTCTTGAACCTGGAATAGATTTCCGCGGGGTGGAAATTGTCCCGAGAGCCGGTGATTAGTCTAAACAATATCCGCAAGAACTTTGCCGCGATCCAGGCGGTGGATGGGGTGGACCTGGAAATTTTTCCGGGCGAGGTCCACGCCCTGGTCGGCGAGAACGGCGCGGGGAAATCCACGCTCATGCGCGTGCTCGCGGGATTTTATCCCGACTATGAAGGGAGCATTTCCATCGAAGGCAAGCCGGTCAAGGTCGCCTCGGTGCGGATGGCCAAGCGGATGGGGATCGCGCTGGTGCACCAGGAGTTAAGCCTGGTGCCGGAGCTAACCATTGCCGAAAACATCTTTCTGGGAGACGAACCCGCGGCAACGGTTCCGGGTTTCATCAGCCGGCGGAAAGCGCTCGAGCAGGCAGACAAGCTGCTCCAGGAAATCGGGGTCAACCTCGATCCGCGCAAAAAAATTAGCCAGTTGAGCGTGGCCTATCGTCAGTTGGTGGAAATCGCCAAGGGCCTCTCGGTCAAGCCGCGCGTGCTCATCCTGGATGAGCCCACCTCCAGTCTCACCGCGCCCGAGATCAAAGACCTGTTCCGAGTCATCCGCAAACTAACCGCCATGAACACCGCGGTCATCTACATCTCGCACAAGCTCGACGAGGTCTTCGAAATCGCCGACCGGATCACGGTGATGCGCGACGGGAAAAAGATCGCCACCGAGCCCAAAGATAAATGGGATGAAAAGCGTCTCATCTCGGCCATGGTGGGCAGGGAATTTTCCTCCCTCTTCCCCCATAGCCACGCTTGTGACGGCAAAGAACTGGCGATGGAAGTGAGCGGACTTTCGCGGCCCGGCGCGTTCCAAAATGTGTCCTTCCAGCTCCACCGGGGCGAAGTGCTCGGGATTTACGGCTTGATGGGCGCGGGCCGGACCGAGCTCTCGGAGGCGCTCTTTGGCTTGAAGCCCGCGACTTCGGGCGAGGTCAAGATTTTCGGTAAAGCGGTGAAGATCAAATCGTCCTGGGCAGCCAAGTCGCTTGGCTTGGCGCTGGTGCCGGAGGACCGGAGGGGACGGGGACTCGTGCTGATGCACTCGATTGGAAATAATTTGTCGCTGCCCACGCTCAAATATTTTTCCGCGCTCGGGTTCGTGAAACGGGCGCAAGAGAAAACGGAAATCCTGAAAGTGATGAAAGAGTTCGAGATTCAGGCGGAGCCGTCCGCGCCCGTGGAGACTTTATCCGGCGGCAACCAGCAAAAGGTCGTGATCGGAAAATGGCTGATCCGGCCGCCGCGCATCCTGATCCTGGACGAGCCCACGCGCGGCATTGATGTGGGCGCCAAGGCCGAGGTCCACGCCGCGATTGACCGGCTCGCGGCCAAGGGCATGGCCATAATTTTGATCTCGTCCGAACTGCCCGAGGTGCTGGGCATGAGCGATCGGGTGCTGGTGATGCGCGAGGGCGAGCTCGTTTGCGAGTATTCCCGGCCGGAGGCGAACCCCGAGAATTTGGGCGCAGCGGCCGCGGGAGTATGCATTTGAAAATTGTAAATTATAAATTGTAAATTTTAAAACCTGATTGAAATTGAGATGACGGAGAAGAAGATACAAGATTGGCGGAAAATCATTGTCGCTCTGCGAGAATACGGGATCTACTTCGCGCTCGCCGCGGTGGTGATCGCGTTCAGCATTTTGAGTCCCGAGTTCCGCACGCCCGAAAACATCCTGCTCATTTTACTCCAGGTCTCGGTGATCGGAATCCTCGCCATCGGCGAACTTTTCACCATCCTCACCGCGGGCATTGACCTCTCGGTCGGGTCCCTGCTAGCCATCGCCGGCATGTTCAGCGCGCTGTTCGCGCAGCAGGACTCGCCGCAACTCAGCCTCGCCCTCGCGTTCCTGCTCCCGGTCGTGATCGGGGTTCTGGGCGGATTGCTCAATGGCTCCGTGATCGCGGGCGCGGGCGTGAACCCGCTGATCGTTACGCTCGGCACGCTCACCGCGTTCCGCGGCTTCGTGGTCTGGTACCGGGTCAACCCGATCTACAACCTCGCGCCCGGATACCGCTGGATCGGCCAGAGCAGCCTCGGACCGCTGCCCCTGCCCGTGCTGGTCCTGATCGCGGTCGCGGCGCTCGCCGGGATCGCGCTCAACTACACCCGCTTCGGCCGTTATGTTTACGCCGTGGGCGGGAACGAGCAGGCCGCGCTCGCCGCGGGGATCAATGTCAAGTTGATCAAGCTCGCGGTCTATGTGGTCAGCGGGCTCTGCGTCGGCATCGGCGCTTTGGTCTTCACCTCCCGCCTCGGCGCGGCCCAGGCCATCTCCGGCGAAGGCTTCAACCTCCAGGCCATCGCCGCGGTGGTGGTCGGCGGGGCCAGCCTGTTCGGCGGCCGGGGCACGGTGAGCAAGACCCTGGTCGGCGCGCTCATCATCGGAACCCTGTTCAACGGTCTGGTCATGCTTAATGTGTCCTCCCCGGTGCAGCAGATGGTGATCGGAGGGATCATCATCGGGGCGGTGTGGCTGGATGGCGTTTTGAGAAAGAAGATGTAAATGATAAATTGTAAATAGTAAAATGGAAAAACCGAAAGACATAACCGAAAGGACTTTTCAGTATGCGCTGAGGTCCATCAAACTCTATCAATTTTTGCGCAAGCAAAAAGAATGGACCGGATGGATCATTGGCGAGCAATACCTGAGGAGCGCGACCTCGATCGGAGCAAATATGGAAGAGGCGCAGGCCGGAGAAAGCCTCAAGGATTTTATCCATAAATGCGGTATCGCCCAGAAAGAAACCCGGGAAAGCCTGTACTGGCTCAAACTGCTGGCCGGGGCGAATATTGTTCCCAAATCAAAACTCGAACCCCTGATGCGTGAAACCGAAGAGATTTATGCGGTTATTACCAGGATCATCCTTAATTCCAAAAGGAGGGCAAAATGAAGCTGAAGCCTGGTTCTTGGCCGATTTTTTTTATAATTTATAATTTACTATTTACCATTTTTGCCGGCTGCAAACCAGCCAAGCCACCCGAAGCAAAGCAACAGATAATCGGCGTCTCGTATCAGAATTTAGCGTTTCCTTATGTCGCCGCATTGCAGAAAGCCGCGCAGAACCAGGCCAAGGAGTTGGGCGTGAAATTGATCGAGACCGACGCGGCGAACGACACCGGCAAGGAGCTCGAAAATGTGGAGCGGATGCTGGGGCAGAAGGTTGACTGCCTGGCGTTCGAGGCGGCGAGCCTGGACGCGTCCGTGGCCTCGATCGAGGCCGCGAACCGGGCGCACATTCCGGTGGTGCAGTTCAACGGCAAGGCCAACGGCGGGGATTATGTCACCTTTGTCGGCAGTAACCAGATCGAGTCCGGGCAGTTGCTCGGATCGTGGCTCGCCGACTTCTTTTCGAAATCCGGCAAGGCCAAGCTGCGCGGGATTTATCTGCGCGGAATGCCGGGTCAGATCACGGACATCGCCCGCAACGACGGCTTCAAGGACAAGCTCAAGGAAAAGGGCATCGCGGAAAAGATCGAACTGACCGAGCAATACGCGGACTACGACCGCGCCAAGGGCCAGAGCGTGACTGAGAGCATCCTCTCCAAAGACAAAAACTATGACTTCATCGTCGCCAACAATGACGACATGATCCTGGGCGCGCTCTCGGCCGTGAACCAGTTCGGCTTGAGCGGAAAAATTTCCCTGGTCGGGGTGGACGGCTTGCCCGAGACGCTGGATGCGATCAAGTCCGGCTCAATCGCGGCCACCGTGTTCCAGAACCCGGAAGGGCAGGGCGCCGGCGGCATCGAGGCCTGCGTGAAACATCTCAAGGGCGAGCAGATGCCCAAGGAAATCTTGATCCCGTTCGAGCTGGTCACGAAAGAGAATGTGGACAAGTTTATTGCAATTGCCAAACGAGTGTATGTAAAATAATTGTGCGCAGACAAGAGTGTCTGCGCCCCGGAGGAGGGAAAAGATGGATGTCAGGTCAATCCAGGACAAGGCCCCGACCATGGAACATCAAGGCACGGTCGCGGTCTGGTGGGTGGTCGAGCCGCGCGAGATGAAGAAGATCACCGAGGGCGGATTCCTCGAACTGGTCAGCGAGTTCGAGGTGGCCGGTGGCGGGATCGTCAATCCGCATAAGCACCCGACCCATGAGTTCTATTATGTCACGAGCGGCTACGGGATCATGGCGATCGGCAAGGAAAAGAAACGGATAGGTCCGGGAGACCTGGTTCACATCCCGCCCAACCAGGTCCATAGCCTCAAGCCGGTGAGCAGGCATGCGGCCATCCATTGCTTTTGTTTCGCCATCGGCGTGAAGGGCGCGCCAGCCATTGATTATACGGCGCACTGAGCTGCTGGTGAAGTTGGTCAAGTTGGTTAATTCCACCAATTTCACCAGTTTTACCGATTCTACGGTGAACTTGATCGCCCCGGCATCACGAATATGGTCGAGTTGAACGGCGGCAAAAATCCCCAAGGCGATTTCACCACCCTCCCGCGCGAAGGCCGCCAGGCCGATGTGCTCAAACTGACCTGGACCCAAGGAATCCGTCTTCACCGCAAAGTCATCATGAATAAAAATGTCGGCGTCCTCAGCGAGCGTGATCGGTTAAGATC
>CAIUDS010000690.1 GCA_903897985.1 uncultured delta proteobacterium | reverse complement strand
GTTCCGGGTCAGGTCATCATCACCGCCTTTCTCTCGGGTTGGTGCCCGGCGCAAAACCTCGCGTTCGAACGGGCCAAACGCGCGGCCGCGGAATTTGGGGACCGGGTGCAATTCCGGGAGATCAACACCCTGGACCGCGAGGTCTTTCGAGAGTGGGGAATTTCCGACGCCTTGTTCCTCGATGACCGCGAGGTCCGCACCGGCCCGCCCCCGAGTTTTGAAAAGCTGAGAAAATTGATCGCAAGAAAAGTGAAGAAACTATAGGTCGGTCTGGATGTGCGAGCGCCTTAAGGCGCGAAACCTTTAAACGTTCACCGTTTTTTCTCGGTATCCACCGTATCCGGCGTCACGCCCTGTTTTTCCAGCGGCCCTTTGATCACGCGCTGGGTTTCGGTCTTGGGCAGTTCGGGCATGAATCTCCAATACCTGGGGATGGCGAACTTGGCGAGCTTGTCATGGAGGAACTTCACAATCTCGAACGGGTCCGGTTTTTTTCCCTCCATCGCCACCACCACCGCCATCACCTCGTCCTCCGCCAGGTCCGAGGGCACGGCGAACACCGCGCATTCCACAATCTCCGGATGCTTCAAAATTTCCTGCTCCACCTCGTAGGCCGAAATGTTCTCGCCCTTGCGCCGCATGAATTCGGTCTTGCGGCCGGCGAAAAAAAGATTTTTCTTTTTATCCTCGAAGGCCAGGTCCCCGGTATGGAGCCAGCCGTTCCGGAGTTTCTTCTCGCTCGCCGCATCGTCCTTGTGATATTCCACGGCGCGTCCCTTCTGGTCTCCAGCCCAGAACACCAGCTCGCCCGGGGTCCCCTTCGGGACCTCCCGGTCTTTATCGTCCACCAACCGGTATTTTCCGAACAGGGGCTTGCCCATGCTGCCGGGAGGCGCCGCTCCGAAATTGATCACGATGAATCCGCCGCCGTCCACCGCGCCGTAGCCCTCGTAGATGACCGTGCCGAAGCGCTGCTCGAAGGGCCGCCACATCGCGGTCGGGCAGGCCGCGCTCATACAATAGCGGACTTTATTATCGCGGTCATTGGCTTTTTCCGGCTGCTTCATCAGGATCGGGATCATGGCGCCGATCGAATTGAACACGGTGGTCTTGGTCTCGCGCACCTCGTCCCAGAATTTGCTGGCGCTGAATTTTTCGGACATGGCCGCCGCGGCCCGGCCGGCCATGGCCATGGTCACGGTGAGGAGGAGCGCGTTGGCGTGGAACAGGGGGAGACAGGTGTAATAGATGTCGGAAGGCTTGAGCGTTGCCCGGGCCAGGATGATCATCGCCTTGAGCTGGGTCTTGCTGAATTTGGTGGGCACGCCCTTGGCCCGGCCGGTGGTGCCCGAGGTGTAGAGCATCAGGCAGTTGCTCTCCGGGTCTATCGCGACCTTCGGCTTCTCCGCGCTGATGCCGAAGGCGTATGCCATCTCCAGCGGGACCGCGGAGGCGGGCATCGCAAAAGAGGGCGGCGCGCCGTTCGTATTGAGGATCAGCTTGTGCGGGTGCTCGAGCTTGTCCTTCACCGCTAAATAAAACGGATACAGGTCATGATCGGCCACGATGAAGTCGGCCTCCGAATGGTTGAAGATGTAGGCGAGGCCCTCGCCCCGGAGTTGGATGTTGGTCGGCACCGCGCACATCCCGAGCTTCTGCGCCCCGAAAAAAATGTCCAGCCACTGCGGCGAGTTCTTCATCACGATCGCGACCACCTTGCCCGGCCCGGCCCCGAGCCCCGACAAAAAATTCGCCAGCCGGTTCGCGTTCGCGTCCATCGCCGCGTAGCTGAAAGCCTTGCCCTGGAAATAGAGCATGGGCTTGTCCCCGAGTTGTTTCGCGCGTTCCTCCAACAGCCCCGCATGCGAAAGCTCGTTCACAAACGCCGGCCGGCCCGCCTTGCGCATGGCCGAGAAGCTCAGCCCGAGCGTGCCCCGCTTATATTCCTCCGCAAACGCCAAAGTGACGCCTTTGATCAGGTTCAGATAAAACTCCAGATAGGTCATCAGTCCTCCAACAGCCGGCTCGAGAAAAATTCCAAACGCTTGACCGGCGACGGCCCGAACAGGGCCTGGATTTGTTTCGCGTCGCGCATCCGCTTTTCCTGGCCGTAGTCCGCGATGTAGCCATATCCGCCCAGGCATTGCACGCCGTCCGTGGCGGCGCGCGTGACCGCGTCGGTCACGAAGATGCCCGCGGCAAAGCAGCCCGGCAAATCGCGGCCCTCGTCCGCGGCCCGGCTCGCACTCATGCACGCGGCCGCGCTGACCTCGATCAGCACCGCCATGTTGGCCAGCATGAGGCGCACCTGGTCGTGCTCGATGATCTGCTTCCCGCCCTGGTAGCGCTCTTTGGCAAAAGCCTTGGCCGCGTGATACGACCCGACCAGGACCCCGAGCGAGAGCGCGGCCCACGGCCCGCCGAAGCCGGCGGCCAGTTCCGCGTAAACTTCGCAGTCGAGCAGGTTTTCCGGGCCGCAGCTTACGCCGTTCAGTTCGAGGTCCGCGGCCGGACATTGGCGCAGCCCCAGACTCAACACCGGCTCGGAGAGTTTTAAATGGGGAGCATTTTTATCCACCAGGAACAGGCTGGCCTGTCCCGAAACTTCCGCGGGAATTATCAGCAGGTTTCCCACCGGGGCGAGCGCGAGGTAGGAAAACTTGCCGGTGAGCGAATAGCCACCGCTCTTTTGGTCGGCCTTGACCTCCAGGGGCAGGCCCGTGGGCGAGGCATAAGCCGGAAATCCGATCGGGCCCGGGGTTTTCAAATATTTTTCCGCAAGCTCTTTTTTTGCGCCCTTGACCAGGGCGGCCTGCGCCAGCGCCGAGATGAAGACGAGCGCGGCAAAGCTGGCGTCGGTTTGGGCCAGCCGGGAGAGGACGATGGATAGCGCGGCCATGCCTTGGCCGGAACCGCCCAGAGATTCGGGCAAAGTGAGTTTGAACAACTCGACCTCCCCGGCCGCGGCCAATGCTGCGCGGTTAAACTCGGAATACGGGTAGTGGTCCAGCTCCAGCGCTTTCGGCTCCAACTCCTTGTTGGCAAAGCGCTCGGCCAGGTCGTAAAAACATTTGAGGTCGTCCTGACAATATTTGGCCAAAATTTCCATCATGCGCCCCCTTAATAAACCTCGACTCCGGGAACATATCTGCCCACATAATTATGAAAAAAATTCAGCCGGTTCAACTGGTTGGTGCCCTCGAAAATCTGGAGCAGCTTGGCGTCGCGGAAGAATTTTTCCATGCCCCGGTCGTGGCGCACGCCCGCTTCCCCGCACAGCTCGAGCGCCAGATGGCAGTTTTCCATGGCCATGTCCGACCCGACCACCTTGGCCATGGAGGCCGCGTATTGCACACGCCGGTCTTGGGCCTTGGTTGCGCTCGACAGGTTTTGGAGGAACAGCTTGCGCACGAAATCCGAGTGCAGGATTTTTTTATAAGGTTTGGTGCTGAGCAGCCAGGCGACGAGTTGGTTATCGAGGAACGCGGGGATTTTATCGAGCCCCATTTTCAGATTGATCATATTGGAAAAATAAGATTCCATATATACCGCGCGGGCCATGAGCACATTCATCACCATGTTGGTCAAATGGGCCTGGACAAACTGGTGGGAGATCATGGTCTTGCCCTTGAGCTTGTGGGTCTTGGCAAAGTCAATCGCCAACTCGGTCACGCCCCGGGCGGTCCCGGTGGACCAGGCCCCGACCGCGGCGCGCGTGATGCCGAGCACGCCCTTTAAAAGTCTCGGATATTGGCCCGGGAATATCCGCCCGAATTTATCGTCAATCGCCATGATGATATGTTCCTCCGGCACAAAGCAGTCCTCGAAAATCAGCTCGCTGGCCGGCCCGGCCCGCTGTCCCATTTTGTGCTCCATCCGCCCGAGCGCAAACCCCTGAGCGTCCGAGGGCACGAGGAACCCGGCAAAGGTTTCCAGCGGCCGCTTCTGGTCGAACGGCATCAACACCACATGATATTTCGCCACATGCCCGGTCGAGATGAACACCTTGCGGCCGTTGAGCAAGGCCCCGCCGGCAACCCTTTTCGCCGAGCACATCAGTCGCGCCTTGGGATATAATTCTTCCTCTTCCACATCCGAGCCTGCGGTCGGCTCGGTGATCGCGCACGAGAGCATGACCGGGTTCATGGTCTTCTCGCCGTTCACGATTTCCCCGATCACCTGGTCCACCACTTTCAGGTTGAAAGTCATCATCAGCGCGGCCAGACCCAACCCGTGCCCGCCCAGCAAGCCCACAAACGCCGTATCCGTGGCCGCCTGTTCCTCCATCACCGGGCCGATCATCGCCATAGGCTCGCCGCACCCGCCCAAATATTTCGGGATGTAGCTCGAGAGCCGCCGGTGTTTGGCCGCCAGCCGCACCATTTCCCACGGCAGATAATTCGGGTCCTGCTCATACTTGCGGTCAACTTCCAGCGCCAGCGGCTTCAGATGCTTCAGGCAGAACTCCCGGTTGACTGCAACCGCCTTTCTCGCCTCGCGGACCAGCCGCTTGTTGAACCCGGCCAGATACATCATGCTGAAAAAACCCTCGTCAAAGGCAAACAGGTTCTCGTTTTCGAAATCTATCTGATTCATTTTGCCTTGCTCCTAATTCTTTTTTTACCGCAGAGAACACAGAGAATACAATATATATTTTTTATTATTTTCATTTCTTATTTTCATCCTCTGTGCCCCCTGTGATCTCTGTGGTTAAATAGACATTATTTTTCACCACAGAGGACACAGAGAACACAGAGAATGCAAAAATTATATTTTATTTTTTTTAAATTTTAAAATTTCTTCTCCTCCGTATCCTCCGTGCCCTCTGTGGTAAAATAAAATTGCTCTACGGTTTTTCCAAAATGTTTATGCACAAAGCCGCTTCCTCGATGCCCAGGACTCCGCCCCCGTTCTCCGCCATCGCGATCCTCGCCCCCTCGACCTGGCGCTTGCCGGCCTCGCCCCGGAGCTGGGTCACCAGTTCATGGACCTGGGCCAGACCCGAAGCGCCGATGGGATGGCCGCGGGAGGTGAGCCCACCCGAGGTGTTGATGGGTTTCTTGCCGCCGATTTTGGTCTCGCCTTTTTCGGCATGGACGCCGCCCTCGCCCATCGGGAAAAATCCCAGGGCCTCGGTCTGATGCAACTCCCCGAACGCGGTCGCGTCGTGGACTTCGGCCAGATCAATATCCTCCGGCCCCAGACCCGAGCGGGTGTAAGCGATCTTGGCCGCTCGTTCCGCAATGTCCGGCTCGTTTTCGCCGCGGTCGCGGCCCGAGACCTGGACCGAGCCCCGGACCTTGATCGCGCGCGCCGAAACGCCCATTTTTTTCACGACTTCCTCCGTGGCCAGGATGGCGGACGCCGAGCCGTCCCCGATCGGCGCGCACATGCTCCGCGTCAGCGGGAACGACACCAGCCGGTCCGAAAGCACCTCGTCAATGGAGAGGTCAAAGGTATATTGCGCGTTCGGGTTCATGGTCGAGTGCCAGTGGTTCTTGGAGGCGATGACTGCGAGCTGGCGCTGGGTGCTGCCGTATTCGCGCATGTGCATGCGCGCGGCGTAGGCATAGACATCCATGAACGCCGACCGGTCGCTCCCGCCCGCGCCTCCGCCCTGAGACGATTCGCGCAGCAGTTTCAAGGTGTCATAGCCGATGCTCTCGCCCAGCATCACATAAGTAGCGAACATATACCAGTAATCCTGGAACCGCTCCCGCAGACTTTTCGGCTTCCTTGATTTCTTGGTCCGGGCCGCGGCATCCACTTGTTCCTTCGGGACCTCAATGTTTATCGGCGGCGCGTTCTGCGCCTGCTTCATCATCTCGCCGATCAACTCCACATCCATCCCGGACATGAACCCCGCGAACATCATATACTTGTTTGGGGCGTAAACCTTCTCCACGCCCACGGCCAGGGAAATATCCGCGATCCCCAGCGCCACATCCTTCCACGCGCCGTGGAACGCGGTGGACCCGCCGGCGCACGCATTCTCGACATTGGTGATCGGGATCGAGTCAATCCCCAGCGGCCGCAGCGCGACCTCCCCGCGGATGCAATGCTGGAAATTGCGCATGCCCCAGGCCGAGTTCGAGAACCAGGCCGACGACAAGCGCTTCCGGTCCATCCCCGCGTCCTTGAGCACGCCTTCCACCGTCCACGCCGTCAATTCCTTGATCCCGTTCTCCAGATATTTCCCGAACTTGATGGTGTGCGCGCCGATCACATAAACATCCCTCATTTACGGTCTCCCCGCGCTTGTGATAAATTGCCCAACTCGATTTAAATCATACCTCGATTTTCCCGCATCCTGCAAACCCCTCAAGGTTCCGGGTTTGACCTTCCTTCCCGCAGCGCGCAGGGCCGGGCAAGCCCGGAAACCGGAAGCGAAGCCACCAACTCATCAACCAGTTCCAGATAAGGCATCGGGTAGTCGGCCCAGAATTCGCACCGGTCCGAAAAGGTCGCCGGCTCGCTCCGGACTTCCCGGTCCAGGATCTGCACCGCCGGGTTTTGCGGCTTCAAGCCGGCCCAGGCCGGCAAGCCGGGGCCGTTCGGGTCCCCGGTCCTGGCGAAGTTGGTCCAATATCCCTGTATGATTTTCGAGAGGGCTTGGGCTCCGCCCAGGTTCCGCCCATTGAAAAGGCTCTTGCCCGCGCCGCGGTCAAGGGCGCCGAACACGAACGGGACCTCCGCGCCGTGGAACGCGCCCATGGTCTTGCCATAGTTCATGCCGTTATAATCGAAACGATAGAGGAAAACGGACACGCCCTGTTGCGCCAGGCTGGTTGCGGCATGGAAGGTCGGGCAGAGCAGCGCCGCGTCCGCCGCGAACATTCGGCCGTAAGCCAGCACCGGCCGGTTCTTGAATTGCTCGAGCGGATAGAGTTTGACCAGGCTTGCCGCTTGCTCCGCATTGGCCCCGAACGCCCCGTTCAAATTCCGTTCATAGTCCTGCGGCAGGGTGTAATAATATTTCGGGATCAGCTTGGTCGCCATGGCGAACTCGTCCAGGTTGGTCCCGGCCATGACCTGAGCGCGGTTATAATCGCCGGATTGGATCATCGCCAAAGGCGTTCCCTTCAAAACATAGCCATCCTCCACCGGCACATAATCAAAGCCCCCGAGCAGCGAGACCGAGCCTTTTTGCAAGACCTCGGCCGCGGGGATTTTCCGCATGCATGCAAGATCATTGAAATCGCAATTCAGGGCCGAAAAGGATTTTTTGAAAACCTCGTAGGCCGCTTCCGGGGGCCGGGTCGCCTGGCAGGTGCCGCTTTCCATGATCACGCGGCTGAACAACCCCTGGGCCAGGGGCGTGGCCAGGAGCGTGCACATGGACCAGCCGCCCGCGCTCTCGCCGAAGATGGTGACCTT
>CAIUDS010000689.1 GCA_903897985.1 uncultured delta proteobacterium | reverse complement strand
GATCCTCTGCTTCAACTCTTCCGGCTGGAGTCCCAGGAGGGGCGCCAGCCCCGCGATGCTCTTATCGTCAATATCCGCGGGGATCACGGTGATGTTGAAGCCGAGCTTGTTGCCGGCCAGCAGGCGGCCGTTGCGGTCGAGGATCATGCCGCGACTGGGCAGGATGCGGATCTGGCGGTATTGATTTTCCACCGCGATCAGCTTCCAGCGCTGGCCTTGGATCACCTGCAACTGCCAGAACCGGAACAGGACCAGGCCGCAAACCGCGAGCAACGCGAGCCGGAAAAACCAGAGCTGTTTCCGGAGCCGCTCCTGTTCAAACTCGTCCAGGTATCTCTGCATGTCAGCCCCGGCGAGGCTCCACCAGCTCCGGAATCAAATCGAAAAAGCCCTTGATCCGGTTGAAGAGCGAGAAGATCAGCACCGCCAAGACCGCGTTAAGAATTATTTCCAGCGCGAAATATCGCGGGGTCTGAACGCGAAGGAAATCGGCGCCGACGAAAATTGAGAGGGCCAGCAGCAAAACCAGCTTGTAGCAGAAGCCGAGCCCGAGCGCGAACAGGAATTGTCCGGGAGCGGTTCGGGGCGCGAAGCGGTCGCGGAGCGAGAAGCAGACCAGGTACAGGCTCATGCCGGCGAGCATGAAGATTCCGCTGAGGGACCCGCTGACCGCGCCCTGGAGGTAGGCGAGAAAAAACGCGAGGATCACGCCATCGGGATTGTTCTTGAAAAAAGCCAGCCACAAGATCAGGCCGAAGATTAGACTCGCTTCCATTTTTTCGCCGAAGATTCCGTGCAGGGCCGTGCTTTGCAACACCACCGCGAACAGGCCGAAAATCACGGCCAAGGCCCAGGCCTTCACGCGATCCCGGCTCATGGGTTCCCGCCCTTGAGCACCAGGAGCTCCTCGAGCCGGTTGAAGTCCGCGCTCGGCCTGACCCAGCACTGGGGCGACCCGGAGAAGACATTCTGTTCGATTTTCTCGATCACGCCCACCTTGAGCCCGGCCGGGAAAATCCCGCCCAGGCCGCTGGTGACGATGACATCCCCGGGCTGGGGCTTGGACTCGGGCGGTATGTATTTAAGCAGGAGTTCCCGCTCGCGGCCGGCGCCTTCGAGGATGCCGCGATCGCGGGTGCGCTCGATCAGCACGCTGACGCGGCTGGTGGGGTCGGTGATAAGCAGGACCTGGGCCCAGTGCGCTCCGGAGAGTCGTCCGGGCTCGTCAATGATTTGTCCGACCAGGCCGCGGGAGCTGATCACGGCCTGGCCTTTATGGATGCCCTGCTCGAACCCGGCATTGATCTTGACGGTCCGGGCGTAGGTGGACAAATCCCAGCCGATGATCTTGGCCGGGACCGCGAGGAAATTGGTGGAGCTCTTGAACTCGAGCAAGGCTCTTAATCTTTGGTTCTCCAGGGCCTGTTCTTGCAGGGACTGGTTTTCGATCAAAAGGTTGGCGATCTGTTTCTGGAGCTCCAGGTTCTGCTGCTGCACCCCGGCCAGATAAAGATAATTGTTCCAGACCCCCTTGATCCCGCCGGCGCTGTAGGCATAGGACCGCTCGGGGTAGCTGGTCAGCTCCGCGAGCGCGCGCGAAAAGGGGCTGGGCCGGGTCTTCTCCTGGTAGGATTGAACGGAAACCAGGATCAAGCTGAAGAGCCACAGGCCGATCGGCAGAACTATTCTTCGATAGCGCGGATATATGTTGGACATCTTTTTGAGTCCGGAATTCGGGGTTCGGAATTCGGGGTTCGGAATTCCGAATTCCTAATTCCGAATTTAATCAATCTCGATCTCTCTGAGCAGCTCCAGGTCATTCAAAACCTTGCCCGCGCCCAAGGCCACCGCGCTCATGGGATCCTCGCTGCGCATCACCGGCAGGCCGGTGACCTCGCGGAAGAGCAGGTCAATATTGCGGAGCATAGCCCCGCCGCCCGCAATCACGATCCCCTTGTCCACGATGTCGCTGGCCAATTCGGGCGGAGTTTTTTCCAGCGCGGTCCGCACCGCGTCCACAATCGCCTGGATGGGCTCGTCCAGGGCCTCGCGGATTTCGGTGGAGGTGACCTCCACGGTCTTGGGAATGCCGCTGACCAGGTCCCGGCCCTTGACCTCCATCTTGAGTTCCTCGGCCAACGGGTAGGCGCTCCCGACATTGATCTTGATCTGCTCCGCGGTGGGCTCCCCGATCAGCAGGTTATACTTGCGCTTGATATACTGAACGATCGCCTCGTCCATCTTGTCGCCGGCGATCCGGATGGACTCGCTCAGCACGATCCCGGAAAGGCTGATCACGGCCACCTCGGTGGTGCCGCCGCCGATGTCAACGATCATGTTGCCGCTGGGGTCCCGGATGGGAAGGCCCGCGCCGATGGCCGCGGCCATGGGTTCCTCGAGCAGGTGAACCTCGCGCGAGCCCGCGGCCTTGGCCGAGTCGCGCACCGCGCGTTTCTCGACCTCGGTGATCCCGAACGGGACGCAGACGATGATGCGGGGCCGGATCAGGGTGCGGCGCTTGTGGGCCTTGCCGATAAAATAACTGAGCATCTGCTCGGTGATCTCGAAGTCCGCAATCACGCCGTCCTTTACCGGCCGCACCGCGCGGATGCTGCCGGGGGTCTTCCCCAGCATCTGCTTGGCCTCCATCCCGACCGCCAGCACCTCGTCGCGGTTGGTGCGCGGGTCGCGGCGGACCGCCACCACACTCGGCTCGTTGATCACGATCCCTTTTCCTTTCACATAGACCAAGGTGTTGGCGGTCCCCAAGTCTATGGCCAGGTCGCTGGAAAAGTAATTAAAGAGCGAACTGAGCGCCATCTATCTATCCCTCGACTTCCTCAAGATAGGTATTATTTTATAGATATTTACGGATTTATCAAACCGGGCCAGGGTCCGCCGAGGAAGAGCGCGACCGGGATCAGCAGGAGCAGGAAAATCTTGGTTTGAACCTTCATGTTTTAAAACCCCCATCCCAGAGCCACCCCTATGTTTAAGAGGTCCGGCTGCTTGACCGCGTCCCGCAAATCGTCGTTCAAGAGCGAAGTCCAACCCGCATGCGGCCGCAAATAGATGGTCTTGGTCGGGTAATAGGTGAAGGCGACATCCGCGCCCACCAGGTTGACCGCGCCAATATCCGGGCCGATATAGGTCTCGTTGAATTTGTCCGAGCCAAACCCGACATAGAGGCTGGATTCCAGGCTGGTGTTATCGTCCAGGTCCTTGGCATATCCCACGCCCACCTCCGCTAAATAAGCTCCGCCATATTCCACCACATCCACGGCCTGGGTTGTGAACACGCTGAAATCCTTGATTGCATAGGAAAGGGTCAGGGTGGCCATGCCCGTGTCCGGCGAATCCCCCCAGTCAATGTAATAGTAATGCTCATAGCCCGCTTCCAGCGAGAAGGCGTCTTTTTCATAAGCATAAGTCAGATAGCCGTCCAACTCGTTGAACTGCCCCTGGTTCGGGCCTTGCCCCAGCACATAATTCGCCCATCCCGCCAGGGTGAACCCGTAGGCCGAAACCCAGGCATAGGGATTCAAGACCGCGCCCCGGCTCGAGGCCAGCCCGTGCCAGATATAGCGGTTGTTCACATCCGCTTCCACCCCGCCGGTCAGGTTTTTTTCTTCCGCTTCCGAACCCTGATCTGGTGCTTCCGATGGCTCTGATTGTTCCAGCCCCGGTGCGCTCTCGCCTTGATCTTCGCTCTGGGCAAAGCAAGGCCTCGTCAAAACCAGCGCCAGGAACAAACAACCCCCAAACCATACTTTTCTCATAAAATTGCTCATGGTCCCCCCCCCAATTACTAAAATAAACGGGCGGGCTGATACAGCCCGCATCTGTTAATGATACCCATACCTTTAAAAAATTGTCAATAAATAGACGCAAACGGGGAGCGGCGGAAAAGATCATGATGCAATTTGAAAGTTAAGGCGGGTTCGTGCTATAAGAATGCGTACCGCAAATTTTGGTTTGCCAGATTCATGGAGCACGGGCAAGGAGGTAGGCAATTGTCAAAATCATGGCCAAGCGGGGCGGACATCGTCCTCGCCTCGGGCAAGCCGGTGGTGGGGCCGTATCTGGGCCGGATCCTCGAGGAGTTGTCCGAGGTGATCATCCCGCCCGGCGGGGAATTGCCCATCGCGATCAATGAGACGGGGGCAATGCGGACGCTCGCCCAATATTTGCGCGACCTGGACGCGGGCGCAAGGTTCGGGATCAAGGCGCTGTTAATCGCTTTTGATCTCCTGCCCTTCCTGTTCATTTTCCGGCCATCGCGGTTTGTGAATTTGTCTTCCGCGAACAAGGACCGATACCTGTTGAACTGGACGGACAGCCGGATTTATTACCGGAGAATGGCGGTGGTGCTGCTCAAGACCATCATCG
>CAIUDS010000688.1 GCA_903897985.1 uncultured delta proteobacterium | reverse complement strand
GGAATCCCGCTACTGAATTCTAGCTGAATAGGCGAGTAAAATATTTGCTCGCCTTACGCCGCCAATCATCTGCTCCAATGATTTTCTTAAACTCCATCTCCAAGTATTTTTCCAAAGGTGGTATTTCCCGATAAACTATGGTTTTGAAATTTTTATTACAATCCTTTCGGGCCTCGATATCCTCATGCTCTCTTCCTTCAATTTTTTTGACGCGTTGCTGTTCGCCATAGGCACTGTCGATTTTGTCGAGAAATTGGTTGATTACTTCATTGGTTTTCTCGTCCAAAAATATTTTGTTCGTAATCCAATAGCAGGAACAATCTTGCAAGGCTTTTTCAAATTCAGGAGCAGGGATTAGGTTGCAAAACGCACGAATTCTCAATGAAGGTCCTAATGTTATTATTTTGGCCCATATTTGTTGAATGACCTCGGCGCGCGTTTCATGAAATTTTCTGAAAATGACCTCGTGCTTGTAAGTTCTCTTGGCAAGAAAATAAGTTATTAGTGCCGGAATAAGAATAGAGAATGAATTGGTCGCAATGGTCATCAAAGTATTCATTTTTTTCTCCTTCTGGCTTTTTCCATAAAAAAGCCAACGCTGAGAAAGAGATTTACCTTCCTCAGGTTGGCGTTGACGACTCGCCTCTTATGATTTCGCCTTATCTGCCATCACCCCGCCGCATACTTTGGCAAGGCCCATTGCTTTTTTTCAAACTTCGGAGAAAGCAAAGTAAAACTCTTAACTTTTCCTATATCGCCTAGGGATATAATAGCGAAGGATATTTCTTCTGTCAAGCACTTTAATTTGCGACAGTTCAGTGGTGAAGCCGATCGAGGTTCGATTTGGAGCCGGTCAACTCGGGATTACAATTTTTGATCGGCAGATAGGGTGGATATGGAGAAAAGGGCAAAGAAAATTAACGCGGGAGCATTGCAGATTGCGGCATTTTCGGGTATGGTAAAATTTGTGTGAATTGGAAGATTGCTAAAAGGGGGCTGTTTCATCATGAGCAAAGTCAGGCTGGCGGACATTTTGGATTTGCCGGTGGAGGAAAAGATTCGCCTGGTGGAGGATATCTGGGAAAGCATTGTTGCGGTCCCGGAGGCGGTCCCCTTGACTGAGGCTCAGGCCGCGGAATTGGATCGCAGACTGGAAGCCTATCACCGTCATCCGGAGGCGGGCTCTCCCTGGGATGAGATCAAGAACCGAGTGCGAGATTTATATTGACATAGTGAATGCTAAACCCCTCTTTCCTAACGCCCAGAATCAGATCCATTGCGCAAGGCTTTGCAAAGCCGGCCTTCGAGTTATATAATAATTAAAGGAGGCATCGAATGGCCAAGATTAAAGAGATGACTACGGCGGAGCTCGAGGAGTTTATCGAGCAAAAAGTGGTTGAACTTCTGGGGGATCCGGATTCCGGCTTGAACTTGCGCCCGGAATTTAAAAGGAAGCTTCAACTCCGATTAAAAAAAACCTCGAAAAGAATTTCGCACCAGGAGGTCTTGAAAAGAATTGGCCAGGGTTGAATGGACCTCGGACGCCCTCGAAGACCTCCAAAAACTTGACCCCGCCATCCAGAAGCGCATCCTGAAAAAAATCTCCTGGCTCCAAGACCGCTTCGAGAACATTACCCCCGAGCCCCTGTCCGGCGACTTGGCCGGAGCTTTTAAAATCAGGGTCGGAGCTTGGAGGGCAATATACACTATAGAAGAGGAATTAATCGTGATTCAGGCGCTCGGGCACCGAAAAGAAGTGTATAAGCTCTAAAGCCATTCCGTACAATGAGATGCGAATTTGGGCTGAAGGATTTGAATAATCGCCGAGAGGCGTTTCTTCGGGCCGAATTTCCAACGGATTTTGCGTCTAAGCGGTGAAAAATGAGTCTGGAATTCAAGATAGAAGCAAGAAGCGGCAAGGCCCGGGCCGGGGTCATGAAATTGGCCCACGGCGAGGTGTTGACGCCCGCGTTCATGCCGGTGGGGACTTTGGGCACGGTCAAGGCCATGAGCGCGGACGAGCTCAAGGAGATCGGCTATCAGCTCATCCTCGGCAACGCCTATCACCTCTACCTCCGGCCCGGGCATGACTTGATCAAAGAGCTCGGCGGCTTGCACAAGTTCATGAACTGGGACCGCTCGATCCTCACCGACTCCGGCGGGTTCCAGGTTTATTCCCTGGCGGTTTTGCGCAAGCTCAGTGACGAGGGCGTGGAATTCCAGTCCCATCTTGACGGGTCGCGCCATTTTTTCTCGCCGGAAAAAGTGATGGAAACCCAGGAGGCGCTCGGCTCGGACATCGTCATGCCGCTGGACGACTGCCCGGCGCTCCCGGCGGAACCGGAGCGGTTGCGGGAATCGGTGGGGCGGACGGTGGCCTGGGCGAAGCGGAGCAAGGAGAAAAAAACGCGTGACGACCAGGCCCTGTTCGGGATCGTCCAGGGCGGGGTGGACCCGGGACTGCGGAAGGAATGTTTGCGCCAACTTTGCGAAATCGGATTTTCGGGCTATGCTCTAGGGGGCTTGGCGGTGGGGGAAGAGCCGAAGCTGAGAGCGGAAGTGGTCGCGACGATGTCGGAGCTCCTGCCGCGGGACCGGCCGCGCTACCTGATGGGCGTGGGCCCGATTGAGGAATGCTTGGACGCGGTGCGGCAGGGAATAGACCTGTTCGACTGCGTGCTGCCGACGCGCAACGCGCGGAATGGGCAGTTGTTCACGAGCCGGGGGAAACTCGTGATCAAGAACGCGAAATATGCGCAGGACCCGGCGGCGCTGGACCCGGAATGCGGGTGTTATGTTTGCCGGCATTACAGCCGGGCTTATTTGCGGCATTTATATGTGAGCAACGAGATTTTGGGCGTGAGGTTGAATAGCTGGCATAATTTGTATTATTATAGAAGATTCTTTGAGCGGATGCGGGAAGCGCTGGTGGCGGGTAAATTCGAGGAATTCTACGGGGAGCAAAAGAAGGTTTTTGCGAGTTGGGAGGATCAATGATTGATTGGTTGATTGGAGTGGCGCACGCGCAAGGGGCCGCGCCCGCGGGCCCGGGCGGGCAGAACCCCTGGCTGCCCTATGTGTTCTTGATCGCGCCCATAGTTCTTTTTTATATTTTCCTGATCTACCTGCCCCAGCGGAAGCGCTCGCAGGAGCGGGCAACCTTGATGGATGGGCTTAAGCGGGGGGACGAGGTGCTCACCGCGGGCGGGCTTTACGGAAGGGTGACCGGGATCACGGACTCGACCGTGAACATCGAGATCGCGCCCAAGGTCCGGATCAAGATCACCAGGGCCAGCATCGCCCAGATCACGGCCAAGGGCGAGGGCGAGGTAAAGGAAAAAGCCGAGGAATGAGCGCGGCCATTAATTATAGAGTTGCGGGTCCCGCGGAGACGCGGGACGCGCCACGAATATTTAGGAGGCGATAAATGTCTAGTTCTCTGAAGTGGAAGGCCGGCCTGATTGCGGCGTTGACCGTGATTTCCGTGGTGATGATCCTGCCCAGCCTGATGTGGGACTACCAGGATAACCGGAGCAAAATGCCCTCTTGGTGGAAACAGGTGAAAGTGCTTCCCACCCGGGCGGTGGTGCTGGGGCTGGACCTGCAGGGCGGCATGCACATGGTGGTGAGCGTCAACACGGGGGAAGCGATCTCAAACGAGATGGCTTCGGTCAAGGATTTTCTCCGGACCAATTTCCGGGAGGAGAAGATCAAATTCGAGGAAATCACGACGGTCGGGAGCGACAAGATTTCGGTGGCGTTTCCGGACACGGAAAACCTGGGCAAGGGCAAGGATTTTATCATGTCGAAATACCGGGGCGTGCTGGTCGAGGCCAGCGCGGAATCGCCCTTGCAGCCGGTTTATCAGTTGGACCCGGGCCAAGCGGATTATTATCGGACCAACGCGGTTGCTCAGGTGATGCAGACGCTGGAGAGCCGGGTGGACGAGTTCGGCGTGGCCGAGCCGAGCATTCAGCTCCAGGGCGCGGACCGGATCGTGCTGCAACTGCCGGGGATCAAGGAAGAAGACCGGGCGCGGGTTTTCAACATCATCCAGCGCACCGCCAAGCTGGAGTTCATGCTGGTGGATGACATGGCCTCGAGCAAGGAAGCCCTGCTCGATCGGAGCGGGGGCGTGGTCCCGCCCGGCAAACGCCTCTTGCCGCAAGATGACAAGACCGGAAAGGTGGTTGCCTGGTACCTGCTCAAGGAGGAACCCAAAATTACCGGGGATTACCTGGTTGATGCCCGGGTGGGCCAGGGCGGCTCCTTGGAGATGCAGGGCTCGGTGGTTGATTTCCGCTGGAACCTCGAAGGCGCCCGGCGCTTCGCCCGGCTCACCGGGGACAATATCGGCAAGAACCTGGCGATTGTGCTGGAGGAAAAGGTAGAAAGCGCGCCCGTGATCCGGGACCGGATTTATGACCGGGGCCAGATTTCGGGGAACTTCACGATTGAGGACGCCAAAGACCTGACCATCGTGCTCCGGGCCGGCGCGCTTCCGGTCGGGATCAAGATCGAGGAGGAGCGGACCGTGGGCCCGACCCTGGGCAAGGACTTGATCCGGAGCGGGGTTATTTCGGTCCTGGTCGCCGCGGTGCTGGTGGGCATTTTCATGATGATGTATTATTCCGGCGCCGGCCTGGTCGCGG
>CAIUDS010000687.1 GCA_903897985.1 uncultured delta proteobacterium | reverse complement strand
TGACCTATCATATTTTCACCTCGTTGGTTTGGTATTTTGGTTTTGGCACAACTCCATCATACCAGATTTACGAGGTTTTTTTATCAGAAATAAATCCGATCGCGGAATTAGGGACATAACGAAATGTAATGTAAGCGTCATCCAACTGAAATGCACCTGCTTTTCGCTGTTGCCAGAGCTCGAGGGCAAAAACCATGCTTGCCAGCAAAAAGATCAGAAGCATGACCAGTTGATCCCACTTGGCAGTCCCGATCCTTTGCACGTGCGGCAATGTGATAATGTGCATCTTCATATTGTATCCTCCACGGTCTGGCCATGGGCTCTTCCGATTGAACCTACTTTGGGCTTTTCGATCGAGGTTGTCAAATGGGAACCGCCAGGTTCCGACTCTGCAAAATCATCAGAGAAAGTTTGCATTTTTTTGTGCCTATGTCAATTGTCAAGTGACCCCTTCCGCTTTACTGTCACGCATTCACGCGAGACAGGACGGAACTCGTTCCTTGGGCGCATGGCCTTTCCAGAAGAAATCACTTTAGGATGCCGGACCGTCCCCAAGCCCTAAGGCCCATTAGATTCAGCCTCGCCTTACATCCATTCATCTGGTCAAGCTGGTGCAGGAGGTCAACTGGTCAAACTGGTCGCGGCTACCACCGCGTGAATTCACCAATTTCACCAGCTTCACCAAGTTCATCAGTTTTACCATCTACTCCTATGCTCGGTCGTGGGTTAAAAAGAGACAACGCGAATTGGACGAATGGACTCGAGGCAAGGGCTCAGCCCTTGACCTACTTTGGTCAGATCGTGCACGAACTTATTATCGGCACAGCGAAAACAGAGTTGGTGGAGGACTAGTCCTGCCCAGACTCGGCTTTGATTAACTGCAACGGTCCAGCTAATCCGAAAAAAACTTTCGGATTCGAAACAGCAAACTGAATTTGACGCTATTGGTGTATCCAGACCTCATTCAAGATGGTTCAAGGTTGTTCAAAATTGCCGGCAACCAGGAGAGGGACAGCCTACTCTGCCGTGGCAGCCTACGGCTACGAAGGCCGGATGCTTGTCCCGCGCCCGGTTCAATTGTGCTTAGTCGCGGCGGCGGCCGCCGATCAGGCCTAGGCGGAGGGCAAAGTAGAGGAGTTGGGCGAGCGCGGTGACCGTGGCTGCGACATAGGTCATGGCCGCGGCGCTGAGCACACTCGAGACTCCAGCGGCTTCCTCCTGACCCTGGATGATGCCCAGGTCCGCGATGACTTTCTTGGCGCGGGAGGATGCGTTGAGTTCGACCGGGAGGGTGATGATCTGGAAGAGAACGATGGCCATAAAGAGGATGAACCCGGCGAGGGCGAGGCCTTTGAGGGAAAGGAAGATGCCGATGAAGATCATGGGGAAGGCGAGCCAGGACCCGATCTGGGCGGTGGGCACGATGGCGTTTCTCATTTTGAGCGCGAGGTATCCGGCCTGATGCTGGAGGGCGTGGCCGGCCTCATGCGCCGCGATCCCGGCCGCGGCTATCGAGGGGCTTTGATAGACGCCGGGGCTTAAGCGGAGCACGCGGTTTTTCGGATCATAATGGTCCGAGAGCCAGCCTTGGGTCACTTCAACCGGGACATCACTGAGCCCGCTCCGATCCAAGATCATGCGCGCGGCCTGGGCGCCGGTGATGCCGCGGGAGGTGCCGATCCGGCTCCATTTGTTGTAAGCCGATTTCACTTTGATCTGGGCATAAAGCGCCAACAGAAGGGCCGGCGCGATAATGATAATGTATAGCGGATCAAAAAACATTTTTTATTCCTCCATCGAGAGAAAGCTAATCACTATTGACCATTTTTCAACTGTTTCCCGGAAATTGACCGTTGGCATTCAAAAGCCTCTGCGCTATAATTAGAACACATTTGGTTCCGAAAGGTTCCGGTTTAGCCGGCGCTTCCGGCAAAAGGAGTCCAGGATGAAAAAGCATTTGTTGGGGGCCGCCCTCACGGCCTTGGCCCTGATGGTTACCGCACATGCGGGCGGAATGGGAGAGTCAAAGACTCCGGACTGGGAAAATCCCGCGGTCAATTATGTCGGCAAGGAGCCGGCGCACGCGACGCTGATTGCTTATTCGGGCACGGAGGAGGCCAAAATGGGCGGGCTGTGCCCGTGGGTGGTTTCGCTCAATGGGAATTGGAAATTCCACTGGGTAAAGCGGCCGGAGGAACGGCCGGTGAATTTCTACCAAGTGGATTACGATGTGAGCGGCTGGAAGGAAATCGCGGTCCCGGGCGAATGGACGGTGCAGGGATACGATGTGCCGATTTACACGAACATGATCTACCCCTTCAAGATGGATGCGCCGCGCGTGATGGGCACCCCGCCCAAGGACTGGACCTCCTATGTCAACCGCAACCCGGTCGGGTCATACCGCAGGAATTTTACGGTCCCCGCGGAATGGACCGGCCGCCAGACCTTTTTGATTTTCGATGGCGTGAACTCGGCGTTCTATGTCTGGGTGAACGGGCAGATGGTGGGATACTCGGAAGATACGCGGCTGCCCTCCGAGTTCAATGTCACCCGGTTCCTCAAGCCGGGCGAGAATGTGCTGGCGGTGGAGGTTTACCGCTGGTGTGACGGGAGCTACCTGGAGGACCAGGACTTTTGGAGGATGGCGGGCATTTTCCGGAATGTGAGTTTGATGTCGCGCGGGCCGGTTTATGTGCGCGATTATTTCGTTCAAACCGAACTGGACCAGGATTACCGGGACGCCGCGTTCAAGCTCAAGGTGCAGGTGAAAAACCTGGGCGGGCAGGATCTGCCGGTCAAGGTCGAGGCGTCGCTGTTTGATGATGCGGGAAAGCCGGTGATCGAGAACCTGGCCGGCGCGGCCACGGTCAAGGCGGGCGGGGAGTCGAGTGTCGAGTTGAGCTCGGCGGTGAGCAACCCGAAGAAGTGGAGCGCGGAGGAACCGAATCTTTACCAATTGCTTATTACCTTGAAGAGTGGCGAGGGCAAAGTGCTCGAGGCGATCCCGTGGGAGGTTGGGTTCCGCTCGAGCGAGATCAAGGGCGACCAGCTCCTGTTCAACGGCAAGAAGATTTATTTGAAGGGCGTGAACCGCCACGAGTTCGAGCCGGACACCGGCCAGACCATGAGCACCGAGATGATGATCAAGGACATTCAGCTAATGAAGCAGAACAACTTCAACGCGGTCCGCACCGCGCATTACCCGAATGTCCCGGAGTGGTATCGGCTCTGCGACCGTTACGGGCTGTATGTGCTGGACGAGGCGAATAACGAGGCGCACGGATATGGCAGCTATGCCTTCAACAAGATTTCCAACGGCCCGGCCTATCGCGAGCAGGTGGTCAGCCGGGTCAGCAACATGATCGAACGCGACAAGAACCACCCGGGCATCTTCGCCTTCTCGCTCGGCAACGAGGCCGGGGGCGGCGCCAATTTCGCCGCGGCGCGCGACTGGTCCAAAACCAACTATCCCAACTTCCTGATCTCCTACGAGCCCCTGTTCGGACTCCACAGCGATTTCGTCTCGCCCATGTATATCAAGCCCCAGAACCTGGTCAAGCATTACGAGAAATTCGGCTTTGGAAAACCCATGTTCCTGATTGAATACGCCCACGCCATGGGAAATTCCAGCGGAGACTTCCAACAATACTGGGACGAGTTCGAGTCGCACAAGTTCCTCCACGGCGGCTTCATTTGGGACTGGGTGGACCAGGGCATCCGGAAGAAAGCCGCGGACGGAACCGAGTTCTTCGCCTATGGCGGAGACTTCGGTGACAAGCCCAATGACGACAATTTTTGCACCAACGGGCTGGTGCTGCCGGACCGCAGGCAACACCCCGGCATTTTCGAGACCAAAAAAGTTCAGCAGAATTTCAAGGTGCTGCCGGTGGATTTGAAGAGCGGCAAAATCAAGGTGCTCAATAAAAACATTTTCCGCGACCTCTCTTACGCGCAGGGCGGCTGGGAGCTGACCGAGGATGGGGTGACGATTCAGTCCGGCGAGCTTCCCGCGCTGACTGCTCCAGCGGGACAGACCCAGGAGGTCACGCTGCCGATCAAAACCCCGGAGTTCAAGCCGGGCGCGGAATATTTGCTCAAGGTTTCTTTTGCGCTCGGCCAAGACGCGAGCTGGGCGAACAAGGGCTTTCCGATCGCATTTGATCAGTTCGCCATGCCCTGGAAGGTCCCGGCTGCGGCCGAGAAGAATGTTTCGGCCTTGCCCGCGGTGAAGCTGAGCGAGACCGGGGAAGCATTCGTTATCAGTGGTGACGGCTTCACCATCAAGTTCGGCAAAAAGAGCGGCGCGCTCGAGAGTTATGAATACCAGGGAAAGCCGTTGATCGCGTCGGCGCTGGTCCCGAATTTCTGGCGGCCGCCCACGGATAACGACAAGGGCAATGGCAATAACAAGCGGCTCGCAATATGGCGCGAGGCCGGGCCCAGGCGCAGCGTCAACGGCATGAGGGCGAAACAGCTTTCGCCGCAACTGGTTGAAGTAACCACCGAGGCGAGCATTCCCGCGGGCAACTCGAGCTTGCGGGTCGCTTACAAGGTTTTCGGCGACGGCGAGATCGAGGTTGATTATGCGTTCCAGGCCGGCGGCCAAGTCCCGGACCTCCCGCGGATCGGGATGCAGATGGCCATCCCGGGCGAGTTCGATAATGTGGAATGGTATGGCCGAGGTCCGCAGGAAACCTATTGGGATCGGAACACCGGGGCCGCGGTCGGGATTTATGCGATGAAGGCCGATGATCTTTTCTTTCCCTATATCGAGCCGCAGGAAAGCGGGAACCGCACGGACACGCGCTGGGTGAGGTTCACGGATAAGGACGGCGCGGGCTTTTTGGTAAAGGGAATGCCGACGATTTATTTCAGCGCGTGGCCTTTTGCCATGGAGGAGTTGGACCAGCGGAAACACCCGAACGAGCTCAAGCGGTCAGAGAACATTACGGTCAACCTGGATTACCGGCAGATGGGGGTGGGTGGGGACGACTCGTGGGGCGCGCCCATCCATGATGAATACCGGCTATGGGCCGGGAGGTATTCTTATAAATTCGCCTTGTCGCCTTTGGGGAAATAAAAACGGTTTTGGGCTGATGAGCGGATTAGGAGAAGAGGCCTACTTTAGATACCCGAGCGCCTTTAGTTTCTCGCGGATGCGGGGGTCAATCATGGCGGGCTTTTTCTCCTGCTCAACCTTCTCGATGGCGGACACCACTCCTTTAATCTGATCAAGGATCTCGGGCGGATATTTTAGCTTCTGGCCGAAAAGGTTCTGGGTCTCGCGGGGATCGTCTTTCAAATTAAAGATTTCAATGTTGCCGGTGATTTTGTCCAGGATCAGCTTGTAGTCTCCGGAGTAAATGGCCTGCAGAGGATCGCCGATCCGGTTGAGCTCGGCGACGATCGGCCGCGCCATCGGCTTGATCACGGCGCCGGGCATGGCAATGAAGCTTTTGCCGCTGGCTTGGAAGGGGGTTTCAATCTGGAGGTAGGAGACAATGCTGGGCATCACATCCGCGAGGCTGACCCGCTCCTTGACCACCATCCCCGAGTTCTCCCCGCCCGGGAACCGGACGATCAGCGGAACCGTTAACAACTCCTGGTAAAGCGTATGGCCGTGCTCAAAGGAATGGTGGTCCCAGAATTCCTCGCCGTGGTCGGCGGTGAGGATGATCAGACTGTTGTCGTACAGGTGCTGTTCTTTGAGGTAATCGAAGAACATGCCGATCCAGTAATCGGTAAAACTCAGCTCGCCATCATAGAGTCCGATGATGAATTTCCGGTCCGCCTCATCATACGAGAGTTCGCCCCGCCGGATTTTTTCCAGGTCCGCGTCGCTCGGGTTGAAGGGAGGCGTCATTTTACCCTGATAGCCGAAGATAAACGGGAGCATGAATTCGCTGGGCGGATTGTATGCCAGGTGGGGATCAAAAAAATGGACCACCATGAAAAACGGCCGCTTCCGGTCCCGATATTTTTCCAGCCAACTGCTGGCCAGCTTGACCACCTGGTCCGCCCGCCGAATAACCATATTGTCACTCGGGAAATATTCATAACTGTCAAAACCGCGCTTCAGCCCGAAACCGGGGTCAACGAACGGGTTCTGGAAAAGGCCCACGGTCTGGTATTTATTCTGGGAAAGGATTTCCGCCAGGGTGACCGCGGATTCGGACAAATAGGTCATGCCTTCCTGGCTGGTTTTGGGGTCCGTGATCGGGTAGCCGGCCAGATGCCGGTGGGGCCAGAGCCCGGTCAGGAGGGAGGCCACGCTCGGAAGGGTCCAGGGCGAGGTGGCCTCGGCCTGCTCGAACCTGACCCCTTCCCTGGCCAACTGGTCCGCCCGGGGGGTGGTCTCCCGGTTATATCCATAGCAACTGAAACGATCCTGCCGCGCCGTGTCAATAACGATCAGGATGACATTCGGTTTTCCCGGACTCCTTTTGCAAGAGAAGCCGGAAAATCCAAGCACAACCGTCAACAACAGACATACCCGGTATTTCTTCATGGAAATTATTCTGATGGAAAATCGGGTTCAAGTCAACCGCGCCCTGCGCGCTTTCGCCGACGATCTTATCCCCGGCTCCGGGCTCCGTTTTCCTGCAGCCAGACACCGAACTGCCGGACCAGGCAATAGGGCCGGTATTTGCAAGGTTCGCGGGAGCCCAAACACCTGGCCATGCCCTGCTGGAAGCAGGACGCGCAATAGCTATTCCCCAATTTTTCGCACACCGCCAAAATGGGCTCGCTCGGATGTAAGCGACAACCGTCTTCTTCAAGATAATTGTTCCGATTCATCCCTCCGCTCCACTTTATAAATATAACCATTTATTTGGATATGTCTATACCTTGCCGGCTTTTGGGTCAGGAATGACGCGCTAATTTTGTCTTAACCGGGAATGTGGGGACGGGCTTTTGACTTTGCCCCCCAAAAAACAATATTATAGGGGAGGAAAAGGTTAGATCCGGAGGAATCATGGGAAAACGAGAATTATTAAGAATCCAGGCGGAGATAGAAATCCATTTCCGCAGTTTTGACCAATTTTACAAGGAATATACCTCCAATATTTCCAAAGGCGGTCTTTTTGTCAAAACCAGCAGTCCGCTCCCCCCGCAAAGCGTGATCGAGCTCAAGCTGTTTCTTCCGGATGAGGATAAGCCGGTCACCGCGGTGGCGGAGGTGGTTCATGTTGTTGATCCCGGGTTTGCCAAGGAGCGGGGATGGGATCCGGGGATCGGGGTTCATCTGGTGGATTTTGAAGAAACCACGCAAAAGCGGCTGGAAAAATATATTGAAAAGAGAGTCCAGGAAAGCCCCGGGGCGATCCTGAACCGGCGGAGACATGACCGGGCGGTGATCCGGATGAAAGTGCGGTTTCCCGACTTGACCACGCTGTTGAAGAATTACGCGAAGGACATCAGCCAGGGAGGGATTTTCATACCCACCAATGACCCCAAGCCCATCGGGGTTGTAATCAATCTCACGCTCATTCATCCTGAAAGCGGCGAGGAGATCGAGGTCCAGGGCAAGGTGGTCCGGGTGGTGGCCGAGACCGAGGCGCGGGAAAAACGGGACCGGCATTTGATGCCGGGCATGGGAATCGAGTTCATCAATTTGAGCGAGAAACAGCAACCGGCCCTGGCAAGATTTCTGGCCGCGCAATATTCAGTGGGCACGGATAGAAACCCATGAAGATAATCGGCATTGACCTGGGAACCACCAATTCCTGCGCCTCCATCGTGGAGAAAGGGCAGCCCAAAGTCATTCCCTCCAGCCAGGGTTACCTGACCATTCCCAGTGTGGTGGCGTTTACTCCCGAGGACAAGCTCCTGGTTGGATACGACGCGGTGCGCCAGATTCTGGTCAATCCGGAGAACACCATCCAGGGCTCCAAGCGGCTCCTGGGCCGTGACTATAAAGACTGGGTGGTCCAGAAGGTCAAACAAAGCTTTTATTTCGAGATCGCGGAAGGCAAGTTCGGGGAGGTCGAGGTGATCGGAAACAAGCGTCCGTTTGCGGTTTCCGAGATTGCGGCCCTGATCCTGGGCTATATCCGTAAAATCGCCGAGGAATATCTGAAGGACCCGGAGATCAAGGCGGTGATCACGGTCCCGGCGCATTTCAACGACCGCCAGCGGTCCGCGGTGCGCAAGGCCGGCGCCATGGCGGGGATCGAGGTGATTCGGATCATCAACGAGCCGAC
>CAIUDS010000686.1 GCA_903897985.1 uncultured delta proteobacterium | reverse complement strand
GGACACCGGGGAGTATTTGCATGAGGCCCTGGCCCTGTCCGCGGGCAAGGAGGCGGACGCGAAGTCCGACCGGTATCAGGTGAACCTGGGTCCCTGGAGCGCGGGCGGCGACGACCAGATCCAGCGCCTTAGCGCGAAGACCGACCGGATGGCGGTTTCGTTCGAGGTCAGGCCGCTCAAGCCGGCGGTGATGCACGGCGACCGCGGGATCGTGCCCAAGGGCGACGGTCTGGCCAATTATTACATGTCCTACACCCGGCTCGCGGTTTCCGGCGAACTCACTTTTGAGGGGAAAAAGATGCCGGTCACGGGTCTGGCCTGGTTCGACCATGAATTCGGGTACATGGGCGTGACCCCGGATACCGGCTGGGACTGGTTCAGCATCCAGCTCGATGACAACACCGAATACATGATCTATGTGATCAAGCGGGCCGACCGGGGGATCGAGCCTCTGAGCCGCGCCTGCCGGATTGACCAGCAAAGCCGCGAGCAGTGCATCCTGATCAACGAGACTGAAATCAGCCGGCTCGGAGTCTGGAAAAGCCCGCATACCCGGACGACCTATCCCTCGGGATGGCGGATCAAAATCCCGAAATGGAATCTGGACCTGATCGTGGCGCCGGAAGCGGCGGACCAGGAATTCATCTTCATGGACCTGGGTTACTGGGAGGGTGGCTGCAAGGCCATCGGCAAACCCGCGAGCGGCCTGGCGTTCATCGAGTTGGTCGGCTACGGCAACAGCCGGGTCATGGGCGTGATCAATCCGGACAACCAGCCGAAAAAATGATGCGCCGGGCTCAGCGCCTGGGATCGCTTTGAGCTCGCGTTCAATCCTTGGCCTTTTGATAAAGCCGCCAGAGCGGAACCCGGTCCAGCGATTCATAGTCCAACAGGATCAGTTTCATCACCTGATGGGTTAACTCGATATGCCCATTGGGAGATTGGATCAGCCCCTGCATTTCAAACACCAACTCCGGCTTCAGACCGATCAAGGACTCGGAAAACGGCAGGGTCTTGTAATAAGTCCGGGAAAGCATCAGGATATGGTCAAAATCCATCTGCTGCGTGGGCACAATATCTTTCCGGAGCCAGCCCAACTCTCGGTAAAATTCCGCCATGGGCGCGTCCGGATAGCAGGCCAGCCGGGCGTGAGCCGGAAGCGCCCGGTTGATCCGGGAGACCGCTTTTTCATTGACCACGGTCCACCAATAAGTCGTCTCCATCCCTCGCTTCATGGCGCCCGGAACTCCGCCGATCAATTCATTATAGTATTCCAGACCATAGGGATAAACTTTGAATAGCTGATAGCCGGCGCTGAGCGTGAGCAGGACCAAGGCTGCGGCCTGGAGCAGGACCGGCCGGAGCCGGATTCTTTTCCCGACCGCCTGAAGCATTCCGTCAAAACCGAATCCCGCCAGCAATCCCAGGAAGATGAACGCCGGCTCAAACAGCCTAACCCCGTCATAAGTCGGCGCATTCGGAGCCATCATTATCAGGATGAAAAATCCGAAATGGATCAGGGAAGAAACCGCTTGCGGATTCCGGAATTTCTGGAAGGCGCTCCGGAGGATTCCCAGGCCGAAACCCAAGAGCGTGATCGTTGGCGTGGTGACCAGGACCATAAAGGGCGCGTAATACCAGGGCGCGGAGAACTCGTAGAATTTGCCTAGAAACAAGCTGGCAACGACTACCTTATGCTCGCGGAATAGGCTAAACTCCAGAAACTGCCGGAGGCCGGAAATCGGCGAATCCCACATGGCCGGCTCCAGCAGAAAAAAGATGATCGGCCCGAGCAGGAGTAGGCTAAGGGCCGGCCAGAAAATCTTCCGGCGCTCAAAAATTACCGCCCAGAGCAAGAGTGGAATTGGCAATAAGAATGCGGTAAATTTCACCGACATCGCCAGGCCGAGCGAAATGCCGGCCAGAGGCATCAGCTTTTTTTCCCGGAACGACGCCTCGAACAGGAGCGCGGTCAAAAACCAGAAAAAGCAGAGCGGAATCTCGGTCGCGCCGATATGCCCGTCCGTGAACAGCCGGGGCAGGAGGGCCACTGCGAGCG